>CALACD010000174.1 GCA_937890445.1 uncultured Acidimicrobiia bacterium
CATTCTTGCGGGCCTGGGTCGAGGAGGGGTCGCCGTAGGGTACGGTCATCTCGGCCAGCGATGCTCGGTACAGGACGGGGCGTACGTCGTCCCCATCGGTGTAGGTGACCGTGTTGATGGTCAGACCCTCACGACTGGTCCATCCGACGCGGAGATCCCATTTCTGCCAGCTCAGATGATCGCCGTCCACCACGAAACTGGGTCCATCGGGCTGCGTGATCTCGAGCGGCTTCACGTCGGCTCGGGTATCGCCCCCGAAGTTGGACGACCATTCGTTGCCCTCCGACGGCACCGGGAGCACACGCTCGTCGTCGATGCGCAACACCTCGCAGGCCGCCAGATCGAAGATGACCATCAGGCCGTCGATCGGTCGGGCGTACTGGTTGTCGCCCGGTTTCTCGTTGAGCCAGACGAGACCTCGGATGATGCGCCTGGTCTGTTCGAACTCGTCGCCGTAGTTTCCGGCCGACCATGGATCGATGGTGACCAGGCTCATGTCGGTGACGCCCCGTTTGGCCATCGCTGCTCGGAAGTCGGGGTTGCGTCGGATCTCGGCCTCGGCCTCGAAGAACTCGTCGAGGATGACGGGCGGTTGGACCCCCTCGACTCGGTCCCAGCCGAGAACCTGACGGTGAGTGACCGAGACCGTCACCTCATGGGTGGAGCCATCGGCATTGTCGAGCAGGATTGCGTCGATGGAGCGCTCGACGGGGGTCCCGGGCACGAAGGCGAGGACCTCGGCCTTGGGAGGGAGCGAGAGATTGACTCCGGCGAACCTCATGCGGGGGCCGAAGCGGGCGTCGGCCTTGATGACCTCGACGCCGACGGCGGTCTCGGCTTCGGTGAGGCGATCGAGGGGATGAGTGGCGGTCAGGGCAACAAGAAGTTCAGTCATCGGAGATCCCTTGGTTTCGAGGAGATGCCGAATTGGGGCGAGCGCCCCAAGCGGTTGGCTAAACCCTAGGCGATGGGGTCGCCTCTCGGTCGTGTCGACGCAACGTTGCTCGACCGGTTCATCTGTTCTTCACACCGGCGCGCTCACCGGGCGGGGATGAGCGCGTGGGGTTTCGTGGCCGCCCAGTACAACAGGAGCGGCACGCTGAGCATGGCGGCGATGGCTGCGGCATAGAACGAAGCAGAGGTGCCCCACGTGCTGGCCGATAGGCCGAGGATCGGCCCGCCCAGTCCCGACGACAGCTCGAAGGCCAGGGAGAAGGTGCTGACCGCGCGGGCCCGTTCGTTGTCCGGCACCCCGTAGATGGCGGCGGTCAACAGCGTCGGATAGAGGAAGGATCCTCCGATGGCGAGGACGGCAGCACCGGCGTAGAGACCGAACTGGCTGGCCCACCATCCCATCACGAACATGCCCGCCGCTTGCCCGACCAGCGACACGAGGGACATCCGCAGGGTTCCGAATCGATCAGGGGCCTTGGAGCCTGCGATCCGCATCACGAGCACGAGCAACCCGTACACCAGGAGAATGGGCCCAGCCGATCCGAGGTCGAGTTCTTCGACGTAGAGCGGCATGAACCCGTTGAGGGCGGTGAAGGTGACGAGTCCGCCCATCAGGATGAGACCGGGAAGGATGGCGGCCGGATGGAGCAGGATGCGTTTGGCCGGTTCGAGCTCGGTGTCGGTGACCGCCGGTGCCGCGGGCCGATCGTTGGGAAGGAGGGTGGCGAGAGCGGCAGCGAGCAGAAGTGATCCTCCGCCGGCGGCGAACGCCCACCCGAAGCCGGCTGCCTTCTGAACGGTCTCGCCCATGAGCGGGCCGATGGCCATCCCGCCGTAGACGGCAACCGAGAAGTAGTTGGTTGCTTCGCCGCGACGTTCGGGTGGTGCCAGGTCGTTCACCATGGTGGCCGTGCCGACGAAGAAGGCTCCTTGGGTGGCGCCCATGGCCAGACGGACCAGGTAGATCAGCCAGATCGAGGAGGCCAGCGCGTGGGCCGCGACCGTCAGCGCTGTCAGGGCGGTGCCCCAGATGATGATGAAGCGACGCCCCCGCTCGTCACCCAGTCGTCCCACCATCGGGCGGGCGAAGACCGCCGAAATGGAGAAGATCCCGAGAGCCAGACCGATCTCGACCTTGGAACCGCTCAGCACACCGTCGACATAGCGGGGCACCAATGGAAGAGTGGACGAGAAGCCGGCAAGCGCGAAGAAGCCCGACACCGTGAGCAGCAGGAACGCGGGGGTCAGGAGCTGCTGTTGGTCGGTTCCATCGCCGAGCGATGGAATCTCAGATCGTGATCGCATCCATGGGTGCCGGATCGAGCTCCTTGAGCGCGGGTAGGACCTGGTCGGCGAAGAGGCGCATGCTCCTGGTTGCCTTCTCGATGGGCATGCTGCCGTACTTGAAGACGAACATGAGCTCGTTGGTGCCGAAGGTCTCGGCCAACTCGGTGGCCCGGGCAATGGTCTGTTCCGGGGTTCCCCACGGGTGTGAATCGAAGAATCCCCGGAGGAACGGCGCGGCGTCGGCGCTGAGTGCCCGCTGGAGCGCGCCGTATCGTTCGTAGCCCTTCACGTCGCTCAGGTGGTCGCCCCGCAGCTCGTAATGGCGCAGGGCCGAGTCGGCGTATTCGACCATGTACTGCTCGGCACCGTCACGGGCTTCGTCCTCGGTCTCGGCCACGTAGGTCCACAGCGCCAACTTGGTGTGCACGCCGGGTGGATGGCCGGCCTCGGCCCGGAGGTCCATGTAGGTCCGGGCCACCTCGAGGGACAGGTCGAGCGATGTCGTCGGGATGATCAACGGGTTGACGTTGTTCTGGGCAATGACGGCCACCGAGTCGGGCGAACCGCCGGCGCACCACAGGTTGGGCGTCAGATCGCGATCCAACTGTGGACGCAGACGCAGGTCGGCGATCTCGTAGTGTTCGCCGTGGTAGTCGACGCGCCCGGTCGACAAGAGCTGCTTCAGCACCTGGAGGCTCTCGTCGAATCGGCTCCGTGATTCGTTCTGATCGATGTTGAGCCCACCGAACTCGCGGCGACCGAGTCCACGGCCGACGCCCAGGATCACGTCTCGACCCTCGCCCAGGAAGGCATCCAACATGTTGACGTCCTCGGCGATCCGGACCGGGTTGTGCCACGGTAGGACCACCACCATGGTCCCCAGATCGACGTTGTCGGTGATGCCGGCCAGATAGGTGAGGTACTGCAACGGATTGGTGACCATGGTGTAGGGCGTGAAGTGGTGCTCGATCGTCCACACCGAATCGAAACCGCTCGAGTCGGCGATGCGGGCGATCTCGATCTCCTCGGCGAAGATCTCTCGGTCCGACTTGGCCGGAACGTCGGGTACCCGCTCACCTCGTTCCTCGGCCTCGTAGCGCTCCCAATCCATGTAGTTCTGATTGAAGATCGTTGCTCCGACACGCATTTCGCGAACCCCCATGGGGATCGATCCCGAGCCCCGTCGCCGTGACGCTAGGGCCCGGGATTCGACCGGTCAATCGCGCCGTCCCGCCGCTGGCGGGCCGCGATGGCGACCCGCCAGCGGCGACTGGCACCCGGTTCAGGCGGCAGCTACCGCTGACTCGACATCGATCGCGGCCGCCGCCTGATCAGGC
>CALACD010000175.1 GCA_937890445.1 uncultured Acidimicrobiia bacterium
GGAGTTCGTGGCCGATGCATCGCATCAGCTTCGCACGCCTCTCACGGCGCTTCGATTGCGGTTGGAGAACCTGCAGAGCGATGCCACCTCACCTCAACAGATCGCCGGACTGGATCGTTCGATCGACGAGGCCGACCGTTTGGCCCGGCTGGTGAGCGATCTCCTGCAGTTGGCGCAGGCCGACTCGAGTCCGAAGCAGGCCGTGTGTGATCTTCGCCAGCTGGCCGCTGACCGGGTCGACACTTGGACGGCCTTCGGCGAGCAGGTCGATGTCGACATCGAGCTGTTGGCCGACGATCACGAGATGCTCGTCGAGGCGGTGCCGGGCTCGATCGAACAGATTCTCGACAACCTGATCGACAACGCCATCACGGCGTCGCCGGCCGGTGGGACCGTGACGGTTGCGATCTCGGCATCTTCGTCGGTCACCCAGGTGGTGGTGCGTGATCAGGGTCCTGGTCTGACCGACGATCAGAAGCAACACGCCGTCGAGCGCTTCTGGCGTGCCGGTTCGTCCACCCCCGGTAGTGGGCTCGGTCTGGCCATCGTCCGGTCACTGGTTCTCGGATCCAGAGGCTCACTCGAGCTGTTCGACAACGAGCCGTCCGGTCTTGCCGTCGCCGTCACGTTCGCTTCGTCCGTGCCGGCGGGCAGCTCGCGGGTTCGTTCTCGGGTCTCCTAGAGCGTCCTAGAGGCCTGGGGACGAACGAGGTCAGGCGATGGCGCCGGCGATGACGAGTTCGGCGATTCTGTCCCCGTCGTAGCCCAGGATCCCGTCGAGCACCTCCATGTTGTGCTGACCGAACATGGGCCCGGCCCAGCCGATCGAGGCCGGGGTTCGGGAGAATCGACAATTGCCCGACTCCACCCAGGTCATGCCGTGGATCGGGTGACTGGCCTGCTGGTAGTGGTTTCGGTGGCTCAGTTGATCGTCGATGATCATGTCGTAGGCGTCGTTCACCATGTGACTCGGCACCCCCACGGCTTGGAGTTCCGCCTGACCGTCGGCCGGCGACCTGTCGGTCGTCCACGCGGTGATGGCGGTGGCCAGTTCTTCGCTGTGCATCCGTCGCTCCTGAAGCGTCAGACCAGACAGATCGTGCCGACCGATGACGCGAGCCAAGGCAGCCCAGTGGTCGTCGGTTTCACACGCGATGGCCAGCCAGCGATCGTCTCCTGCGGCTGCGAACACGCCGTGGGGTGCCATGTGGGCATCGTCGTTGCCGTGGCGACCAGCGGTCCGGCCGTTGATTTCCTGGTCGAGAAGCTGGGGGGCCAGATAGTGCAAGGCGCCTTCCAATTGGGCGAAGTCGATGTGTTGGCCTCGGCCCGTGACCCGGCGCTGTTCGAGGGCCGCCAGGATCAGGGCGACCGACATGCGGGGCGAGATGTAGTCGGTGTAGGCCGTGAACGGTCCGGCCGGATTGCGATCGGGCCATCCCGTAACGGGGTAGAAGCCGGCGACTGCTGCGGCCATGGTGCCGAACCCGGCGTACAGACGCATGGGACCGGTCTGACCCATGAGCGACGACGAGAACATGATCAGATGTGGGTTGACGGCCAGGAGGTCGTCGTATCCGAGCCCCCAATTTGCCATCGCTCGGGGTGAGAAGGACTCGGTCAGCACGTCGCACCATCGAACCAGATCGAGGACGACGTCGCGTGCTTCGGGGCAGCTCATGTCGAGCGTCAGGTCGAGCTTGCCGGCGTTCAGGGAATGGAACTGCAGCGCGTTCTCCTGCCCCCCATCCTCGCCGATGAAGGGGTTGACACCACGGATCACGTCGGGCCGGGATTCGCTTTCGATCTTGACCACCGTTGCCCCGTGGTCGGCCAGTACCCGGGTCGCAGCGGGGCCGGCGACCGCCCACATGAAGTCGAGGACCTTCAAGCCGTCCAGCGCTCGTGCCCCGGGATCCGGTGCCTCGAGTCCCGGCGCCGAAGGCGGCGAAGCAGTCGGCTGATGGCGCGTGCGCAGGCGCCCCGAACCCAAGGTCGGGGCCGGGGCCAGCGAATGCAGCGGCGGGCTGGTCTTGGCCACCGAACCCGGAACGCGCACCGGCCGGGTCGGTTGGCCCGAGGCACCGACCTCGAGTAGTTGCCAGTACGACCGTTCCTCCAACTGGGGCAGCTCCAGCACATCGGCAGTCGTCGTGATGGGTGCGATCAGCAGGTTCATGGCCAGCGCTCGGTCCAACAACTCTGCTTTGGTCTTCGTCTTGGCGAACGCGCGAAGCGCCCTGATGGCATCATCGAACGGGTCCATCGATTCGCGACCCTCGGCGATGGCCATGCCCAAGTTCACCCAGTCGGT
>CALACD010000176.1 GCA_937890445.1 uncultured Acidimicrobiia bacterium
CGAGCTGCCAGCTTTCGGGGGTGCGAACCATGCAGCATGGCGTCGAGCGGGTCGGCTGGAGTGTCGCCCAGAACACGGTTGGAAAACGTGGCCACCGCTCCAGCTGTAGCACTGTCGAGCCGGTCAGGGGTGATCGATGAGCAACTATGCTCGCCTCGCCGTTTCGATCGCCCTGCATCCAGAAGTCGATCGGTCAACGAATCATCCGCGACACACCGGACCAGCGAACGCGGGTCCACCGTCGCCTCCAGCATCATGAAACCCTCGCTCCTCTCCGATCTCCTGCCACGAGCAGCCACGCTGCCCGAGGGTTCCGGAGGCGTCGTTGGCCTCGACGGGATACACCACGGTTGGGGCGAGATCGAGGAGCTGTCCCGACGACTCGCCGGCACACTCCTCGATCTCGGTGTGCGACCGGGGGATCGCGTGGCGCTGCTGCATCCCAAGTCGGTGGAGTCCTTCGTCGCCGTACATGGGGTACTGCGGGCGGGGGCCGTCGTCGTACCGCTCGATCCGCTCGGCTCGGCCGTACCGCTCGCTTCCATTGTGGAGCAGATCGAGCCGTCGATCGTCATCGGTGCCTCTGACACGCTGGCCCGCCTCCTGGCCCCCGTCCTGGCCCGGATTGGCCATCGCGTCATCAGCACGGGCTCGCTCGATTCCCTCACGTCGGCCGGAGTGGGTATCGAGCGCATCTCGGGGTGGGACGAAGCCGTCTCGGCATCGACCCGCGATCACGTGCTCCCCACGGTCGAACCCGCCGATTCGGCGTACGTGATCTTCACGTCCGGGTCGACCGGAGAACCGAAGGGCATCGTGCACAGCCACGCCAGTGCAATGGCCTATGTCGACCGGGCGATCGACTTCCACCGGCTGACATCGCTCGACCGCTTGGCCGGCATACCGCCCCTGCACTTCGACATGTCGACCCTCGAGCTCTACGGAACACCATGGGTGGGGGCAACAGCGATCACCATCGGGGAGGCCGAGCAGCGATTCCCCGTCAACCTCGCCCGACGACTCGAGTCCGAGCGGGTGACGCACCTCTATGCCGTTCCGTTCCTGCTCCGCCAGCTGCAACAGCGTGGGGCCATCGAACAGCGCGATCTGACTGCGCTGAAGCACATCGGCTACGCCGGCGAACCGTTTGCACCGGGAGCCCTCGCCGAGCTGATGGCGGCGCTGCCCGAGGTCGAGGTCACGAACCTCTACGGGCCAGCGGAGACCAACGTCGTCACCAGCCACGATCTTCCTGCAATCCCCGACGGGTTGGACGCGGTACCGATCGGGCGGCCATGGCCCGACGCCGAGGTCCGCATCGTCGATGACACGGGCGCCGACGTCGCAGCCGGAATCGAGGGAGAGCTCCTGGTCTCGGCCCCGACGTGCATGGTCGAGTATTGGCGGCGACCCGAGCTCACCGCTGAACGCCTCCATCCGCACGAGCAACCGGGACGTCCACCCTGGTATGCGACCGGTGACATCGTACGGATCGACCCTGCTGGGGTGCTGCACTATCTGGGTCGACGCGATCACCAGGTGAAGATTCGAGGGGTGCGATTGGAACTCGAAGGGATCGAGGCCGTGCTGACCGACGCCCCGGGCATCGAGCACGCCGTCGTGGGGCCGGTCGTTGCTCCCGACGGTGACCGGGCACTGGCAGCGTGTCTGGTGATGCAGCCAGGTGTTGCGTTCGATCAGCGAGCGATGCGACGCTGGTGTGCTGGTCGACTGCCCGCCGTGGCGGTTCCCACAACCTTCAGTCTTCGCACCGATCTGCCGACGACTGCAAGTGGCAAGATCGACCGAGCAGCGATCCGAGACGTGCTGGCCGTCGAGGCAGCCACCCTCGTGGACGCGAAGAACGAAGGCAACCGAATCTGATGGAACTACACGCCGATCTCCTGGAGATGATCGCCACCGAGGTGTCCCTCGATCCGTCGGCAGAGATCGTCGGCTCGACCGATCTGTTGCTCACGGGTCTGGTCGATTCGCTGGGAATCATCGACGTCGTCGCCTGGCTCGAGGATCGGCTCGACCTGACCATCGAACCGAGCGACATCGTGCTCGAACACTTCCAGACGGTTGATCTGATGACCGAGTTCATCGGACGCCTCACCGCTGGCGCCTGAGCGCCGTGCTCGGCCGATCAGTCCACGGCTCCAGCCTCCGAAGGGCTGAGCCTGCCGTTGTCGAGCCGTAGCAGTCGATCACAGGAGCGAAGCGCGGCCTCGCGGTGGGAGACGACGACGACGGCGCAGTCGGGACCGAGCGCGTCGATGGTCTGGTTGACGACCTCTTCCGCTGCCCGATCGAGCGCACTGGTCGGCTCGTCCATGATCAGCAGCGTTGGTTTCCCGGCCAGCGCTCGTGCAATGCAGACACGCTGACGCTGTCCCCCGGAAAGCGCGCGGGCACCACGCTCACCGATCTCGGTGTCGTACCCGTGAGGCCAACGGACGATGTCGTCGTGGATACCGGCCGCCCGGGCCGCAGCCTCGATGTCGGCATCGCTGACCTGACTGCGAAAGAATCGGATGTTGTCGCGCACCGATGCGGTCAGGACCAGAGGTTCCTGGGGCACCGCCGCCACCTGCTCACTGAACGATCGGGCCGAGAACTGTGATGCCGGACGGCCATTCATCAATGCGGTGCCGTGTCGTGGTTCCCGGAGGCCGAGCAGAATCATGAGAAGGGTCGACTTCCCCGAGCCGGAAGGGCCCAGCAGACCGACCTTCTCGCCCTGCGCCAGACGAAGGTCGATGTCCTGGAGAATCGGGAGGGTGTCGTCGTCGAAGCCGAAGCCCACGCCCCGGAGTTCGACCGAGACGATGGCGTCGAGCCGTTCGTGGCCGGCGGTCGGCACATCCGTTCGATACTGTCGCAGTCGTTGGTCGATCTCTTCGACGAACGGGACGTTCTCGGCCGCGCTCTGCGTGTAGCTGTTCACCAGCTGGCTGGCCAGGAGAGCTCGAATGAGCAGGAGCACGACGGTGCCGGCCGAGGCCACGCTGCCAACCTCCGAAGCGGTCAACAGACCCAACCCGAGCAACAGGAATCCGAGCACCATGGTGCGATAGAAGCTTGGTGTGAAGAGGGAGGCCATCTTGGCCACGTAGATCTGGCGAGCGACCTGTCGTGCCCGATCGTCGAGGCGACGGGTCACCGTCTCACCGGCGTCGAAGAGCCGGACCTCTCGATATGCGGCCGCCGCTTCGGCCGCGTCCGCTGCGTAGCGCAGACTGGACTCGTTCTGCAGGCGCCCGAATCGCCCCGCCAGCCGTTGTAGCGGAATCGTGATCACCACCAGGATCCCGACCACGCCGACCACGACGACGAAGGCGATCGGGTCGACGAAGGCGGCAGCCATCGCCAACACGATGAACATGGCGCCTGCCGAGATGGCACCTGCCAGGAAATAGACGAGGAAGCCGGTCCGATTCACATGGGACATCAGGACGTCCATCAACTCGCCCGACCGTTCCGCCTGCTGACGAGAGAGCGAGGACGACAGATAGCCCCGCATCAACGCGTCCCGCAGACGGCTCAGGGGTTCGGTGCCGATCCGAGCCACGAGGTGCGCCTCCAGTGCCCGCAGCACGATCGAGAGGGCCAGCAGGGCCAACCCCGTTCCCACCAGCGTCCATCGGCCCATCGACCCGAGGAGCACGACATCGAAGGTGTCCTCGGTCTGGCCTCCGGCCAGCGATGACGCCAGGGGAGTGATGAAGGCCAGCACCATGGCTTCGAGAAGACCGACGACGATGCCGATGACGGCCAGGCCGGCAAAGATCTGCCGGTGGTTCGACGGCAAGAACGGCCTCAGCAGCCGCAGGCTTCGAACCAGAGGCGATGAAGCAACGAGTGACGGAGCTCTCACGCCGGCTCGACCACCACAGCGGTGATGACGACCCCGGGTCGGACATCGACGCCGACGGCAACCGGCCATCGAACCAGATCGAGGGCCGCCAACTCGGTGGCTCGGTGGGCTCGACCGGCGCAGCCACCGGCGGCCGGCATCGGCAGTTCGATCTCGACGTCGGTGAAGCTGACCCAGGCCTCCGAACGCGGGTACTGGGCCTTGTAGAAGGCCTCCTTTGCGCTGAACATGATGGTGGCGGCCAGGGCGCGATCGGTCGGCGCTCGATCCTCCAGGGCGCTGAGCTCGGATGCCGTGAACAGTTTTGCGAAGAGTTCGGGGCGGACGCGACCGTGCTGTTCGGTGTCGACACCGATGCCGCGCCCCGCCAGTTCGGATGTCCGTGCGCTGATTGCCACACAGAACCCATCGGTATGTGAGATCGAACCTTCAGCTCCCGCCGGCCACAACGGGCGACGGTCGTGGCCGGAAAGCAACGGTCGGGCGTCGAATCCGAGGTCGGCCAAACCGGCTCGAGCGCAGCTCCGACCGGCCGCGTACTGGAGCTTGCGGCCGTCGACGAACGTCTCCGTCGCCGCTCGTTCGGCCGGCAGGAGCATCGACAGGTCGCCTGGTCCGGCCAGCTCGTAGGCAACGACACCCAGTTCGCCGAACAGCCTGGCCACGCGAACCGATTCGGATGGAGGCACTTTGGTACGTTAGGCGAAGTGAAGAACGTGGCGGACATCTATCCCCTGGGGCCGACCCAGGACGGAATTCTGTACCACGCACTGAGCGACCCCGACCCCGAACTGTATTTCGAACAGGTTCGTTGTGAACTGCGCGGTCGGTTCGACATGGCTCGTTTCCAGGCAGCATGGGACTCGGTCGTCGAACAGCACCCGGCGCTGCGGACTGCGTTCGTGTGGCAGGGGGTCAAGGCCCCGGTGCAGGTGGTGAGGGAGACCGTCGTGCTCCCCTGGGACGAGTTCGACTGGTCGGATCGGCCGGTTGCCGACATCGCTCCTGCCCTCGATCGGCTGGCGCAGCAGAATCGGGCGCGGGGCTTCGACCTGCAACGGGCCCCGGTCAGCCGATTCACCATCGTTCGTCTGGACGACGAGCGCACCCATTTCATCTGGGACTTCCATCACATCCTGCTCGACGGGTGGTCGGCCACGATGGTGTTCGACCAAGCGATCTTCCGCTACAACCAGTCCGTCACCGCCGGGACCGACGTCGGGGCCGCGGGGCCGACGACGTCCGGTCGGCCTGTTCGGAGCTACATCGAGTGGCTGCAAGCCCAGGATGGCGACGCGGCCCGACGCTACTGGACCGGCCTGTTGGCCGACCACGAGGGCCCACCAGAGCTCGCGATGGCCGTGATCGACCCCGAATCGGCGACGCTTCCCGACGACTCCACCAGTTCGACTTCTGGTCGGCTCGAACTCTCGATGGGGGTGGCAAGGCTGGATGCCCTGGCTGCCTTCGCACGAGCCAACAGGCTGACGGTCAACACCCTGGCCCAGGCGGCGTGGGCGGTTGCGCTGAGCCGCTACGCAGATGTCGATGACGTCACGTTCGGCGTCGTCACCTCGGGCCGTCCGGCCGAACTCGATGGCGTCGAAGAGATGGTGGGGATGTTCCTCTCGGCCCTGCCACTCCGCGTCGACCTCGGGAGGGCTGCGATCGACGACGACTGGCTCCACAGGATTCAGGACCAGCAACTCGACGCGGTTCGTCACGGCCATGCCTCGCTCGCCGACATCCGGCGATGGGCGGGCGTGCCGGCCCGGCAGGAACTGTTCGACTCACTCCTCGTCTTCGAGAACTTCCCCACCAGTCCTGGCAGTGACTCGGCCCCGCTCGTGGTGGTCGACAAGCAGGTCTTCGAGCAGACGCACTACGGCCTCACGGTCATGCTTCGTCCCGAGGGCCAGCTCCACATCTCGACGCTCTATGACCGTCGTCGCTTTCGGGAAGCGGACGTTCGTTCGTTGCTGGACTTCTTCGTCGTCGTTCTCGAACGCATCGGCGAACACGGGTCGGTCACGCCCGCCGTGCTCGGCCGAATGCGTCCCGACGAGCAGCACACGATCGAGCAGTGGAATCAGACGACCCGACCCTTCTCGTCGGATGTGACCATGCCGGTTCTCCTCCAGCAACGGACCCAGGAGGACCCCGACGCCATCGCCCTGATCGAACACGACACGACGCCGAGCACGATACGGCGGACGCTGCGTCGAGGCGAGCTGGACCGGCAGGCCGAGCGGCTGAGCGCCCAGCTCGTCGCGCTCGGTGTCGGCCCGGGCGACGCGGTTGGCGTCGCGATGGAGCGCTCCCTCGAGCTGATCGTCGCCCTCCTCGGGGTCTGGAAGGCTGGTGCTGCCTATGTCCCACTCGACCTCGAGTATCCGAGCGACCGGTTGGCGGCGATGATCGACGGGGCAGGGATCACGGTGGCACTGACGAAGGGTGCCGAGCCGAAACTGTCGTTCGTCGACAAGGTGATCGACGTCGAATCCGACCCCGGTCCGGTGGAACACCCGACCGACGTCGCCCGGGCCCTCGATCCACGTGCCGCAGCCTGCATCATCTTCACGTCGGGTTCGACAGGTGTGCCCAAGCCCGTCGAACTGCACCATCGAGGCATCGTCAACCGCTGTCAATGGCAGCTCGACACCTATCCGCCGGGTCAGAACGAGTGCTTCGTGGCGAAGACGACGCTCAACTTCGTCGATCACATCTGGGAGATCTGGGGTCCACTGCTCGCCGGCTCGCCCGTCGTGCTGGTATCCGACGATGTCGTTCGAGATCCGCGAGCCCTGGTCGGGGCGCTGGCCGAACATGCCATCGAACGACTGACGTTGGTGCCGTCATTGCTCGACGTCATCCTCGACTCGCAGATCGATCTTGCCGGTCGACTCCCATCGCTGACGTCGGTGACCGTCTCCGGCGAGGCCTTGTCGCGCACCCTGGCGGCACGCTTCGCCGAGGCGCTGCCTCGAGCCACGCTGCTCAACTTCTACGGCATGTCGGAAGGAACAGCCGACGCGACCTGGTTCGACACCAGCTGGGCGGTCCACGATGGCGGCCGGGGCGAAGGTGTCGCGATCGGGCGGCCCATCGCCAACATGACGGCCCACGTGCTCGACCGCAATGGCGAGCCCTCGCCGATCGGTGTTGCCGGCGAGTTATACGTCGGCGGTGTCGGCCTGGCCAACGGGTATCGCGGGCTGACCGAGCTCACCGATGAGAAGTTCCTGGACATCGAGGGGGTCGGACGGTTGTATCGAACCGGCGACCGAGTCCGGTGGCTGCGGAACGGGATGCTGGCCTACATCGGTCGAGTCGATCGTCAGCTCAAGATCCGGGGTGTCCGTGTCGAGCCGGCCGAAGTCGAAGCCCTGCTCCGACGGCACGAGTCGATCAAGGACGTCGCGGTCTCCGGTCTCGGTCCGGCCGATTCCCGGCGTCTGGTGGCACATGTGGTGCTCCAGCCCGATGCCGAGGGATCGCCGGCGCGGACCGCCGACAGTGAACTCCTCCTCTGGGCCCGACAACATCTGCCCGCCCATCTCGTGCCGTCACAGCTGATCGTCGTCGCTGCGTTCCCGACCCTGCCGACCGGCAAGATCGACCGGACCGCGGTCTCCGGTATCGAACCGGCCCGTGGGGTCCCGGCCACCGCCCCTGGCGACGATGGGCCCCGGACCGACGTGCAGCGCCGAATGGTGGGGCTGTGGCAGGCCGCGCTGGGAATCAGCGATCCGATCACACTCGATGCCGACTTCTTCGACATCGGCGGTGATTCGCTGCTGGCAGTTCGCCTGTTCAGTGCCATCGATCGTGAGTTCGGTCGGGACTTGCCGCTTGCCGCATTGTTCGAGGCCCCGAATCCACGAGCCATGATCGAACGATTGGATCTCGAGCCGACCGGTCCTGCGTCGACCGGTCCTGCGTCGATCGAGACCCGCCAGCAACCGCTTCTCTTCATGGTCACCGATGACGCAGCGAGCCTCGACGCGTTGATCCATCGACTCGGCACGAACCTTCGGCTACTGCCGATCGAACTCGATGCCACTGCCGACTCGACCGACGACGCGGTTGCCTTCATCCAGTCCCGACAACCCGACGGCTCGCTCCTCATCGCCGGTCACGGGTCGGCGGCGGGCCCCGCCCTGACGTTGTGTCAGCGGCTCCTCGAGATGGACCGCCGGGTCGAAACAGTCGCTGTCATCGACGCGGTCTTCCCGTCGACGAGCGAGATCGAAGTGGCGAACACGCTGGCCGGGTCGGGCCTCGGCGTTCCCAAGTTGTTCTTCTTCCAACCATCCGAGGCCGAGGGTCGTGTGCCCCTTCTCGGTGACGGAGCACTCCGGGACATGCTCGACGACCGAGCAGGGTGGGCCGGGTGGGCCGACGAGGTCGACACGCTGCTGGTTCCGGGGGATCGAGGCTCGTTCCTGGCCGAACCGAACGTCAGCTGGCTGGCCCACCTCATGAGTGAGCGCCTCGATGGCCGAGCGGGGGTCTGGAAGCATCTGGTGCCCATCGCTGTGGGTGAGCGTCCGAAGCGGCACCTCTTCGCCGTGCACGGTGAATTCGGCAACGTCGTCGGCTACCGGGACCTTGCCGTGGCCCTCGGCGAGGACTGGGCCGTCGTCGGGGTGCAGGCCAGCGGCGTCCACGGGACACAGCCCCTGCACACCTCGATCGAGGAAATGGCTGCGGCCTATCTCGACGAAGTCATCAGATGGCAACCGGCAGGTCCCTACGTGATCGGCGGCTACTCCTCGGGCGGAACGGTGGCCCTGGAATTGGCCCGCCAACTGCAGCGAGCAGGGCGTGAGGTCGAATGCGTCCTGTGGTTCGACCACTATCGAGTCGAGGGGTCCCGGGTCGAACCCACCGTGGCTCGGGCGCTCCGCCGGGGTACGACTCGGCTCAAGTCCTTGTTGACCGACCGGCAGGCGTTCGATGCCGGCATGAGGCGACGAGCGCTCCAGCGCAAGGCCGCCACCATCGAACGCACACCGGAATGGTGGTGGGCGATCACCGAGGCCGCAGATGATCGAGCCGAGGCCGAGGACCTTCGGGCCATGTTGTTGGCCGAGAACATGCGCCAGGCCCGATCGCGCTACGAGCACACGGGTTACGACGGTCGGATCATCCTCTACCAGGCCGAACAGGTCGATGCCGGTCGCGATCCCGACAGGGGTTGGACCGATGGTGATCTCGATCTGGAGCGGGTCGAGGTACCGGGAGATCACACCACCCTGCTGCTCGAACCTCACGTCGGGCGTCTGGCCGACGATCTGCGGGCTCGTTTCGAGGTGACCGGTTCAGCCGTCCAGTCCGTCGAGTAGATCGCTCAGGGCGTCGAGTTCCTCGTTGTCGAAATCGACGAGGTCGAAGCGAGTCGTGTTCGTTGCCGACAGCCCACCCTGGGAATCGGCAGCCAGGATCGTCAGGACAGCGCACGTCTTGTCGGCGATGGCCCGGACCTCGGCCGGAGGGATCTGATCGGGATGATGGTCCCAGGTCATCTGCAGCCGACCGTTCGAGACTGCGGCCATGAGACCGAGGTCGTGGGTCCGGTGATTGTGGGGATCGATACCGGCGGTGAGCGGTCCCAGCGTCTCGAATGGGTCGGGGAGGGGACCGGTTCGATCGATCTGACCCAGGTAGTTGCAGACGATGGGCGGCAGGGGTCGAGCTGTCGCCTCGTTGTCGAGCCAGCGATGGACGCCGTAACCCAAACCGTGATGCAGCGATCCTGCGGCCGATGCCGCGAGCCCGTCGAGGGTTGCGACAGGATCGGCGCCGAGGGGAACCTCCACTGGGTGGAGACTGGTGAACCAGCCGACGGACCGTGACAGGTCGAGGTCGTGAGCCAGCCCGTCCTCACGTCCGTGACCTTCGATGGTGACCGACACGGTGCCGTCGATCGCGAACGACTCGGCTCCGTGAGCCAGGGCTGCGAGCAGGACATGCTGCATCGGGGTTCCCCGGCCGACACCGGCGATCAACGTCGCCGTCGTGTCCTGATCGAGTGTGACGGTGACGGTCTCGGTCTGTCCCTGGAGGTAGCTGCCCGATGGCGCCGTCGACCGGTCGGCGACGCCGGCGTCGTGCCAGAGAGCCCGTTCTGCCGAGAACTCGTCCGCCTCGGTCCAGCGGATCAACTGATCGGCCCACTGCCGCACCGAGGTCGACTTCGCCGGTAGCACGACGGTCTCCCCCCGGCCCAGCTGTGCATAGGCCGATGCCCAGTCCTCGAGCAGTGGTTGCCACGACACTGCGTCCATCACGAGATGGTGCACGGTCACGAAGATCTGGGGGCCCACATCGCCCACAGCAGGGAAGGCCACGATGGCCATCACGGGGCCTCGTTCGATGTCGAGAGCGGCCTCGGCCTCGGCCGCCGCCTTCTTCCGGGCCTCGCTGTCGAGATCCGGTTCGGTCGACACCAGCAGGGCATCGTCCTCCTGGTACCGCTGGACCAGCCGCCCATCGGGCGACCCGTGAATCCGAAGACGCAAGCCATCGTGCTGGGCCGGAAGCGCCCGGGCAGCCTGGAGGAGTCGGTCACCGTCAGTCCCCGACGCCAGCTCGATCCATCGAGACTGGTTCCAGTGGTGAGGATTGTGGAGGTCGTGTTCGAAGAACCAGTGTTGGATCGGCAACAGGTCGACGTCACCGGTCAGCAGTCCCTGTTCGGCGCTGCTGGAGACCAGGGGTTCGGCTCGCGTCGCCAGTCGTGCGATGGTCGGGTGGTCGAAGACGTCTCGGGTCGACAACCGCCAGCCGCTGCGCCGCAATCGAGCCACGATCTGGATACTCATGATCGAGTCGCCACCCAGGTCGAAGAAGTCTTGGTGCCGCCCGACCTCCCCGACACCGAGCACCTCGGCCCAGATGCGACACAACAACGTCTCGATCGGATGCTCGAGGTGGTTCGGCCCCACGGCTCCTCCGAGCGCGTCGGGTCTGGTCATCGTGCCATCTTCGACCCAGTCGGGTCCGGTCTCGGGAGGCGGCAGGGTCGAGCGGTCGATCTTGCCGTTCGGGGTCCGAGGAAAATGTTCCACCACGATCACGCGGCTGGGAATCATGGCCTCGGGGAGCACCTCGCGCAGCTGGCGCCGAACAGCGCTGGCTTCGGGCTGGGTCGCTCCTGCTGCCATGGAGATCCAGAGACCGAGCTGGTTCGAACCAGCGTTCTCCAGCACGCCGGCTGCCGCCTCGTGGACCCCAGGCAAACGGGCGGCGGCTCGTTCGACCTCTGCCAACTCGATCCGGTGGCCACGGATCTTCACCTGATCATCGATTCGACCGAGGAAGGCCAGCGTGCCGTCGTTCAGCCACTGCACCCGGTCTCCGGTGCGATAGTGCGCGGTGCCGTCGTCGAGGGGGCCGCGCAGGGCAACAAAACGTTCCTCGGTGAGGTCCGGTCGACCCAGGTAGCCGAGCGAGATCCCAGCACCACCGAGTACCAGCTCCCCGGGCTGTCCGACCGGTACGGGCCTACCCCGGCGGTCGAGCACGTGGGCGGTCATTCCGGGAATGACCCGACCGATCGGAACCGGTGACTCGCCCCCATCGTCAGAGATCTGATGGGCATGGCTCCAGACGGTCGCCTCGGTCGGGCCGTATTCGTTCCACAACGTGGCATGCGGACAGAGCCGAGCATGCGCCGGCGCCAAGGTGGCGGGGCATTCCTCGCCGGCAACGATGACGGTCCGCAGGCTGCTCAACCGGCCACTGTCGGTCTCGTCCAGCAGTAATCGGTAGAACGACGGCAGCGTCAGGAGATGGGACACGTCGTCTCGCTCGATCTGCTCCGCCAGCTGGCCTACGTCATCGTGGGTGCCGAGGTCGGGCAGAACCAGGGTGGCGCCGGTGCACAGACTCCAGAACAAGCCGACCATGGAACTGTCGAAGGCGAAGGACGACAACAGCAGGAACCGACCGACCGAGTCCGGATAGACGACAGACCGGGCAGCCGTGGACGCAGCGATGTTGCGGTGTGATACGACGACACCCTTGGGTCGACCGGTGGAACCGGAGGTGAAGATCACGTAGGCCGGTAGGTCCGGATGGTGCTCGACCAGCGGAGGGCCAGGGTCGGGTGGGTCGGCTTCGGTTCCGATCGTGGCCAGGTCGACGAGGATCGAATCGGTCAGCTGGCCCATCGGCGCATCTGCGGTCTCACCTCGACCGAGCAGGACGGCGAGTTCGGCGTCCTCGACCATCTGAGTCACACGCGACGACGGGTAGTCGGGGTCGATGGGTACGTAGGCAGCACCGGCCTTGAGAATGGCCAGGACCCCGACGACGGTGTCCGGGTGACGCTCGGCCACGAGTCCGACGCGTACACCGGGGCCGACGCCACGGACGACGAGCTCGTGGGCCACGAGGTTGGAGCGTCGCTCGAGCTGGTGGTACGAGAGCGATCCGGTCGAGGCGACCACGGCGACGTGGTCCGGTTGGGAGGCGGCGAACTCTTCGAACAGCTGGTGGATGGCCCGATCCGGCACGACGAGGCCCTGACCGTGGCCCCAGACGGGTCGGTTCCAGTCGTGCAGGATCTGTTGCTGCTCGGTGTCATCGAGCAGTTCCAGGACATCGATGGCATCGATGGCGTTGGTTGCCGCGACCCCGATCGCGAGATCTGGTGATTCACAGGCGGTTCGGAGCACGTGGTCGAACTCCGCTAGCACGTCAGCGGCAGCGGCGGCGGAAAGGAACGTGCCGGCGTACTCCAGGCCGAGTGTCAGCTCGTCGCCCTGAGCCTGGATGAAGAACGTTGCGTCCGTCACCGCCGATCCCGACGCCAGGATCTCGTGTTCGGCATCGAGCGAACCAAGCCGAGCCGGCGCCAGTTCCTCGAACGCCAGCATGATCGAGGCATGGGGGTGTTCCAGACCCAGGCGGCGCCGGTCGGCGACGATACGGGCGTAGGGGTAGGTGCGATGGCCCAGAGATCGACCGATGAGGTTGCTGCACTGTCGGCCCAGGTCCTGCAAGGATGCGCTCTCGTTGGTGGTGACCACCAGGGGCAACGTGTTCAGATAATAGCCGACCAATCCCTGTGCGAGGGGGTGATCGCGGGTCGAGGAAGTGATGGCGATGCCCAATCGATCCCCATCGCTGTAGCGACGAAGCGTTGTGGCCAAGGCGGCCAAGCAGGTCGCGAACGCGGTCCGGCCGACTCCGACTCGGAGCTGACCGAGGCCGACCGATGCTGCTCGCTGCACGTAGCCGTCCGAGCCTGCCTCGTCGAGATCGAACTGGAGCTGCGCCACCGGTTGGGCCAGTTCCGGACTCGACCAGAATTCGGGGTCATCGGATGGCGTTTCTCGATCGTGGGCCCAACGTCGTTCCTGCCATGACGTGTGATCGGCGTAGTCGATGACGAGGGGTGCCAGCTGTTCCCCGGTGTAGATCTCCTCGACCTGGCTCCAGAGGTCGTCGAAGGTGGCAGCGTCGATCGAGACGTGGTGGAACACCAGGGCGATCCCGGTGCCGCCGTCGTCGAGAGAGCCGATGAGGCAGCGGCCGAGGGGTCCGGCTTCGAGATCGAACGGTTCGAGATGGAGCCGTCGAGCCCGATCGGCAAACGCTGCCGGGTCGAGCCGAGGCTGCCCGGGCTCGATGGTGCAGTCGATCGCTTTCTCGGGCGTGAGCCTGATGCGTGGTTCGGAGAACGTCCAGTGGAGGGGAACATGTCGAGCAATGACGGCGCGTAGCGCCTGCACGAACCGATCGGCATCGATCGGTCCGGCGATGCGGTAGCGACGGCCCACGTTGTACCGAGGATCGGTGGGGTCGGCGAAGTGCTCGAACAGGAGGGACTGCTCGCCACTCGACAGGGGAGGAGGGTCGCCGGCGGGACGGGAAGAGGGAGCATCCTCGGACTGTTCGAGAAGTTCGATCGCCGCTGCCAGTTGCCTCGGTGTTGCGTGGAGGAACGCAAGATCTTCCCGAATCGTCTTCCCGAGCAGGCTGCTGAGTTCGACCACCATCCGCAACGCGGCCAGTGAGTCACCGCCGAGGGCGAAGAAATCGTCGTCGATCCCGATCGGCTCCACGGCGAGGTGGGCTTCCCACAGTCCTATGATGGTGGATTCCAGGGGCGACTGGGCCGAAACGTAGAGCGACGGACCGGTCCGGTGCACACGTTTCGGAGCGGGCAGAGCTGCGGTGTCGACCTTGCCGTTCGAGGTGAGTTTGATCTCGTCGACGAGGACGAAGGCCGCCGGCACCGCATGCTTCGGCAGCTTGCCGGCCAGGAAGGTGCGTAGAGCCGTGCCGTCGAGATGTGCGCCGTCGAGATGTGCGCCGTCGAGGCCGGCCGGTTCGATCCAGGCCGTCAGGAGTCGGCGGGGACGGGGGAAGTGGCCGACCGTCTCGAGCATGGAGGTCACCGTGGTGAGGTCCGACCGGTCGTCCAGCTCGGCCAGGGCCTCGTGCCGGGTCTTGTGTCCGAGCCGGACATCCCACGCATAGGGCACTGCATAGTTGTGAAAGCCCTGTTCGATGATGTGGTTGTGGATCCCTGCTGCGTTGATCAGACAGTTTGTCGAGCGCCCGGTGTCGGCCGGACGGGTCCAGGGCGCCCGCTTCTCGAGGAACTCGAGCAAGTCGGCCAACTCGACATCGACGTAGCGGTAGAAGTCGACGTACTGCACTCGATCGAAGACATCGGGAGCAGCTCCCGCGGCCTCGGGCTGATCGAACACCGTCGTATCGAGCAGCCGGTTCGGGCCGTCGTCGAGTCGATGATAGACCCGTCGGGCGGCGAGGGTCGCAGCGTCGATGGCGTCGGGATCGAACCGACCCTCGGCGAACTGTTCGGGTACCAGCCGAGTCTCGAAGAGCTGGCCCCGGGACAGTCCGGTGACGATCAGGGGTGCTCCGACCTCGACGGCCCGAGTCGTGGCGAGGGTGTAGATGGTCTTGTAGCAGCCGTGGCACACATTGGAGTGGCGCTCCAGGCTGTCGCGAAAGATCTCGTTCATCACCTCGGACGTGATGAACTCATGGTCGATGCCGAGATCGGCGATCGACCGTCGGACGTTGTCCTTGGCTCCCTCGGAGATGAAGCCGTTGTCCAGCGTCAGGCAGAGCACGTCGAAACCCATCTCGACCAGCCGATACAGCGCATAGGTCGAGTCCTTGCCGCCGCTGAGCAGGTGGATGGCGTCGTAGTCGCCCGTCCGTTGCGAACGCGCGGTGTCCCGCAGAACCCGCAGGTCGTTCTCGGTCCGGAACCAGCTGGCGGCC
Source organism: uncultured Acidimicrobiia bacterium (assembly GCA_937890445.1). Classification (GTDB taxonomy): domain Bacteria; phylum Actinomycetota; class Acidimicrobiia; order Acidimicrobiales; family SZUA-35; genus JAHECQ01. The sequence continues at coordinate 15,152 of CALACD010000176.1, forward strand.
TGGGGTCGAATGGCGTCGTAGGCATGACAGCTGTCGCAGACGCCGTCGGCGTCGAAGTGCACGCCGGGGACGTTGTCGGGAAGGCCGCAACGTACACAGTGTCGACTCGACATCGAGTGGGCCGGCTCCCACAGACGCACGACGGCGCGACCGACGGCGGGGTGCTGGGTCAACGCGTGTTCGACTTCGGTGGGATCGAGACGGATTCCGCCCACCTTGACTTGTTCGTCGGCCCTTCCGAGATAGACCAGGGTCTGGTCGTCGCAGAGGCGGACCAGGTCGCCCGACCGATAGAAGCGACGGCCATCGAGTTCGACGAAGGGCTGTTCACCTGGATCGGTCACAGGTCCCAGGTACCCGGTCGTCAGGCCCCGATGGGCGATGTGGAGCTGGCCGACGGCTCCGATCGGCGCCGGCTGGTCGTAGGCGTCGAGCACCCGCAACTCGACTCCTGGCGCCGGGATTCCGATCGGCACGTCAGCTTGGTCTGCTCCCGGTTCGGCCCGATGGATCATGCAGCCCACGACCGCCTCGGTCGGCCCGTACTCGTTGAAGATGGTCACGTCGCCCAGCACGGCCCACAAGCGCTCCGCCAGGTGGGTACCGAAGGCTTCTCCACCGACGACGAGGGTTCGCAACCCGTGCTGACCTCGACCGTCCCCCAACATGCGAACCAGCAGTTCCAGATGCGACGGCGTGGCCTTGGCCCAGGTGATGTCTTCGTCGTCCGCCAGCAGGCGGAGCCCGGCCGGGCCATCGGGCTCGATGACGACCAGCGATCCTCCGGCCAGGACGGGCACGAAGAGAGACGTGACCGTGAGGTCGAAGGTGACTGCGCTGAACAACGCACCGACGGGTGGTGGCCCTTCCGGTACGTAGGAGGCACGGGCGAAGGCCAAGTAGTCGGCAAGGCCCTGATGCGAGATGGGCACACCCTTCGGTTCCCCGGTGGAACCCGAGGTGAAGAGAAGGTAGGCCTCGTCGTCGGGCCCGGGGTCGCCGAGGGGAAGTCCCGGGGAATCGCTGGTCCGGGACTCGAGTTGGGCGAGCAGAGGCGGGTCCAGCACCAGGGCACACCCGGCTCGCTCCACCAGGCGTCGTCGCCGCTCGTCCGGGTGGCTCGGATCGAGCGGCACATAGGACGCACCAGCGACCAGGGTTGCGTAGATCCCGACGACCAGATCGACCGAACGAGCCATGTCGACGGCCACCCGTGCCCCCGGTCCGATGCCCGACGCCCGTAGCGAGGACGCGACCCTCGTCACCCGGTCCCAGAGTTCGGATCCGGTGGCCGAACCGGAAGCGTCGCGCATTACGAGCGAGCTCCGGTTCTGGAGGGCAGCGCGCAGAGAAGGCACGACCATGTCGGCGGGGGAGTCGGCCAGTGCAGCCCCGGCACCGGTGCCCCATGCCTCGATGACGGCGAGCTCCTCGGCGGCCGGGAGCACGACCGATCCGATCGGCTGGGTCGGATCGGTGACGATGGCCTCGAGAAGGCGTCCGAAGTGCTCGACCATACGGGCCGACTGGGGGCCGACTGCACAGGCCTCGTTGATGTCGAGGTGCAGCGCCGGCTGCAACCCGAACCGGGAGAACTGGACGCGGAGAAGGTGACCGGGGTCGACGGCCCCGCTGTGTATCCAGACGACCTCGGCCCCTACGTCGCCGAAGCGGAGCGGGTTCGACGACGGCAGCAGGTTCACGATGACACGACAGTCGGCGGTCGACGGTCCGGTGCCGGCGCCGGTATGGCGGAGGGTCGACAGCATCGACTGACCGATCCGTTGGTGGAGCTGCGCGAACGAGTCGCCGGGGTCGATGCGAATGTCGATCGGATAGACCTCCATGACCGGTCCGATGATCTCCCTGGTCGTCGGGTCGTTCCTGTTGTGCACCGGCAGGCCGATGGCGAATTCGTCGTTACCCGATACTCGGTGCAGAAGCGCTGCAGTCGCGGTGACCAACAGCGTCGACCAGCCCAGGTCCTCGCTCAACATCCGAAGCTCGCCTGCCAGCCTCTCGTCGATCCGGCCGAGCAGTTCGGCGTCCAGTTCGGCCTGGAAGCGATGGCTTTCGCACCGCGGAGACACGTCGCCGAGATACAGGGCTCCGAGGGCAGGTGGAGGCTGCCTGCGATGCCAGTGCTCGACCGCTCTCTGGGTCCGCCGGTCGGTGCCCGCTGTCTTGGCATCAGCCCACCGATAGTACGATCCGAGGGTGACGTCGGTGTCGGCGTAGGCCTTGGCTGTCGCTTCGAAGACCAGCGTCGAGCTGGCGGCATCGGTGACGGTGTGATGAAGCCCGAGATACCACGTCGCAGTTCCGTCTTCGTGGGTCAACACGACGCTGTCGTAGCTGCAGATGGTCGTGTCGATCGGTACGCGAACTCGATCCCGGGCCCAGCGGTCGAAGTCGTCTCGGGGAAGCTCGATCGTCCTGGTCTCGGCGGGAATCGTCGACGGACCCACGACGACCCGGGGTTCTCCTCGATCGACGATGATGCGAGTTCGTAGCGCATCGGATTCGGCGACGACGGCAGCGAAGGCCCGGCCGAGTCGGTCGGCATCGATGGGGCCGTCGAAGTGGGCCGCCTCGGCCATGTTCTGCACCGGTTGGGTCGGGTTCTGCCGTTGTGACGCCCAGAGCGACCGTTGGGCCTTCGTCAGCTCTCGTCCCACTCGAAGGGCGACCGGCGTCGGCCGGACGTGGCGTTCCGGCTCGGCTCCGCTCGACTCCAGGTTCATGTTCTCGTATCGCTCCGTCGTCCGAGTTTCCTGCCGCTCTAGCCCTTCGTCGACTGCGACCCCGATGGATGCGTTATCGGCCCGAGACTCGCTTCGATGAGTCGAACAGCCCGATCCGCGCCTGCTTCGGCCAACTGCTGAATCCGCGTCGTGCGCGCTCGGAACGAAGGGTCGGTGAGTACGAGCGAGATGTTGTGCTCGATCTCGACACGCCCGTCGGTCGAGGTGTCGCCGACGACACCGAGGCCGTGGAAACCGACCCTGGCACCGTTGCCGTTCTGATCCACATGCCCGGTCGAGTAGACCACCATCGGCACCCCGAGGACGACACACTCGGCCACCGTGGTGGCGCCGCCGTGGGTGAGGCAGACATCGCTGGCGGCCAGGACGTCGAGTTGTGGCGCATAATCGAGGACAAGGACGTTCCGAGGTGCGAGACCGAAGCGTTCGTGGCGAGCCCCGCCCCCGAGACCGATGACGAGATCCCAGTCGCCACGAACCTCGAAGACACCGAGTACCCGCTCCAACAGGTCCACGTCCAGGTTCCAGTGGGTTCCGAGCGCGCAGTACACGAGGGGGCGACCGTCCTCGCGTTCGTCATCGAACCGTCGCCAAGCCTCTCGGGCCGCGGCACCGAGCACGGGTTCGCTCCGTTCGATTGCCACCATCGGACCGACGTGGTGCAGCAGCGGATGCGGGTCGTGCGGCAGCTCCATCTCGAGAAGACTGAAACTCAGCATCGGGAGGTTTCGGTGGGTGAACGGACGTTGCCAGTTGCCCCGATCGACCACATCCCCGAATCGAATGCCGCGTGATCTGGCAATCTGCCGCAGGGTCGTCACGTCCATCGAGTCGTAGCGAGCGGGCCGGAACCAGTCGCCCAGAACGAAGCGGATCAAGCGTTGGCGCGCTTCGAGCCCACGTGTCCTGGCCCGGGCCGACCACCACTGTCGGCGGAGCTCGCCCGGACCGGCAACGGTCGTTGGTGAATCGAGGGGCGGCAGCCCTGGTCGGCGGAACACGGAGAAGAAGACCGTGGTCAAGAAGGTGGGGATACCCAACTTGGCGGTGGCGAAGACGGCCATGTGCATCTCGAAGTCGAGCAGGAGCACATCGGGGTCGAGCCGGGCCACGGCGACCTCGATCTCGTCGTTCTCGATGGAGGCCTGACGGATGGCGTGACGGTCGCGCAGGGCCCGTAGCCAGCGTCGAGGGTGACGAAGGGCCGTCCAGGGCACGGGATGTGATCGTTCGACGAAGTACTGATCGCCGGTGAGTCGCAGGAAGGAGAACCCCTCGGCCTCGACGACCGAGGCGACGTCGGCCGGACTGAGGTAGACCACCTGGTGGCCGGCTTCGGTCAGCCGACGGCTCAAGGCCAGGCTGGCATTGACGGAACTCGACATTCCATCCGTCAGGTAGGCAACCAGCATGCGTTCGGAACTGTAGTCGGGTCGGTGGGTGCCCGAAACCGTGTCGTGACCGGTCCGGGCGCAGTTCGGTCGTCGTTGCCCATCGCATCAACTCGGCACAGCCGTCGCCGGCTCACCCCCGGGGAGGGGCTGGGTTCGTTCATCGAACTCAGCTAGAGTGCCCCCATGATCGACCGGGAGGACGTGGACACACCATCCTCATGAACTGGAACGGACGCGCATCGATCATCTCGACGGGGAACGGATCGTTCTCCGCCCGCATCGACCACCACTGGCTCGCCCTGAAGGGGCTCCACGGCGGAATCGTCGCCGCACTGGTCGTGGAAGCAACCGATGCGGTGCTTGCCGATCACGGTGTCGACGGCGACTTCGTGCTGCGGGCCGCCACGTTCGGCTACCTCAGCACCAACGACATCGGCGAATCCATCATCGAGATCGACATCGTCCGGCGCGGCCGCAGCATGATCGCCACCCACGCCCGGGTCGTGCAGAACGGAGCGATCACCACCGTCGCCCGCCTCCACCATTCGAGGCCTCGCAGCGGCCTGGAGTTCAGCGATGCTCCACCCCCGATGAGCAAGCCGAACAACGCCGTGCGACTCGATCGCCCCACTCCCAATCATTTCCGCAACGTCGAGGCACATCTTCACCCCGACACCACCATGTTCGGCGACGCTGAGCGGGCTGAGTGGATTGCGTGGGCTCGACCGCTCGACACCGACTCCTTCGACAGCTCGTGGCTCACCATGTACGGCGACTTCTACCCACCGGCAGTGTTCGCGAAGCTCGATGCACCCACCCCGGCGGTGACCATCGAGTACTCGATCCAGATCCACGATCACGCCCGCCAATGGACGTTGGCTTCCGACGAACACCTCGCCACGCGGATGCACACTTTTCACTCCCACGATGGCTTGGCGGTCGAGGACGGCTCGGTCCACCAACCCGACGGCACCCTGCTCGCCACGTTCCGCCAGACCCGCCTCTCGGGCTGAGGTCGGTGAGGGTGTCGCCTGTGGCGACGGCACGAGTACTGCTGACCGATCCGACTTCAGGCAGGTCCCCCCTGGTCATCGGGCATGGCGATGGTACTGAGAATTCGTCGGCGTCTTCGTCGGTGAGCCAGAGGGCTGTTTGGCGGTAGCCGACGCGATCTCGCCCCAGGGCGGGCTCGCCGTGGTCCAGGTAGGTGGCGAAGTCGGTGAGGAGGGTCCCGGCGAAGGTGGCGAAGTGGCGGAAGTGGTCATCGGCTGTTGCCGACTCCAGCTCGCTGTCGCCGAGAGCCAGTGACGCGGTCACGACTCGGTAGGTGCGTTCGACGGTTCCACGGATGGATCGTTCCTCCGTGACCTCGAGCAGCCCACCGTCGGCAAGGTGCTTGATGTGCCGGTACAGCGTCGCCTGTGCCACATCTCCCAGCCGTTCCTTCGATTCGAGAGGCGTCATGGGGCTGGACACCAGGGCCTGCAAGGGACTACCTGTCCGCCGGCTTTCACGACAACGTCGATGATGCCCTGGCCGCGCTCGGGGCGCTGCGGGTCCGACCCGAGGTGGACCCGGACCGGGTCGTTGTCATCGACCACAGTGAGGGGTGCTCATCGCCTCCGCACTCGCCTCGGACGAGCAACTCGCCGGTGTGGTCCTGCTCGCCGGCGCAGCCGCCAACGGCAAGGACGTCCTGCGATGGCAGGCACGACACGTCGCCGACACCGTTCACCGGTCATCGGGTCGACGACGTCACGCATCTGTTGCGAACCGAGCTGGGGACTGCCTCGGTCCGGACCTACAAGAAGCAGGGACGCGAGCCGATCGATCAACGAGTCACCGCACTCCTCGTCGACTGGGTGACCACCCGTACGCAAGCCGAGAACGGAGCCGGCGATGGCAACCCATGACGACGAAGTGGGGACCCCTCGAGCCGGACGCACGATCGACTTCGAAGGCGGCGGCATCGACAACACCTGACACTGCCGACTCGCCAGACCTGCACCTCGCCCAGCCGGTTCTTGACCGTTCGCGAAGGTGCTCCTAACGTGCAACCATATGGTTGTACGTAACGCGATCGGACTGAGCGATGACGAGGTGAACCGGATCTTCCGGGCACTGGCCGACTCGACGCGCCGTGACATCGTCCGGCGCACGCTCGGCCGTGAGGCTTCGGTCTCGGAGCTGGCGGGCGCCTACGACATGTCGTTTGCGGCGGTCCAGAAGCATGTCGCGGTGTTGGAGGGGGCCGGTCTGGTGACCAAACACCCGAACGGCCGCGAGCGGATCGTCCGCGGTAACCCTGACGCCATCGGGCGCGCCCAAGGTCTGCTCGACCGGTACGAACAGATCTGGCGCTCACGCATCGATCGTCTCGACGATCTTCTCGCCGAGACCGACGAGTAACAGCCCGACGACCCCGACAGAGGGACCTCACCATGCCCATCACCTCGGTCGAGAAGAACCTCGATGCCCTGACCATGACCGTCGTCGCCGACTTCGCCGCCAGCCGCGAACGATTGTGGGAGGCGTACACCGATCCTCGCCAGATCGAGAGATTCTGGGGGCCGGCCGAGTGGCCGGCCACGTTCACCCGCCACGACGTCTTCGTCGGTGGACGATCCGACTATTTCATGACGGGACCGGACGGAGAACGATCCGCCGGGTTCTGGGAGTTCCTCGCCGTGGACGACGGCAGGTTCTTCGAGGTCCGCGACGGGTTCGCCGGCGACGACGGCAACGAGAACACGGCCATGCCATCGATGCGCATGACCTTCTCCTTCGAGGACACAAACAGCGGTTCGCGTCTGATCACCACCACCCACTTCGGCTCGCTCGAACAGCTCGAGCAGCTTCTCGGCATGGGGATGGAAGAGGGTATGGCGTCGGCAATGGGTCAGATCGACCAGGTGCTCGCTGATCTGGCGTCCTTCGCGATTGGAGTCGGCACCGAAGTCCACGTCCTGTCCGACACGCAGGTGCGAATCTCGCGCATCGTCCGCGGCACCATCGAACACGTGTGGCGAGCCCACCACGACCCAGCGCTGTTGACGCAGTGGATGCTCGGCCCTGACGGTTGGGCCATGCCGGTATGCGAGGCGGCGACCGGCGTGGGTGGCGTCTACCGCTACGAGTGGGAGCCCGACGACGCGTCCGCAGACGGCGTGGCCGGACGTTTCGGCTTCGAGGGAGAGCTCGTCGCGTCCGATCCGCCGCATCGGGCCGTCACGACGGAACGCATGATCGGGGTCGAGGGCTCGGGGACCACGAACGAGATGACCCTCACACCGCGCATCGCCGGCACACTCCTGACTCTCGTCATCACCTACCCGAGCGCCGAAGTCCGCGACATTGTGCTCGAAACGGGCATGGTCGACGGGATGGAAACCAGCTACGCCCGCCTGGAGTCCGTGCTCGCTCGATGATGCAGATGACGCCGTCGGCGTGATCGCCGCCGCGGTCACGGGCTTGCTTGCGAAGACCTGCTGAGCGGGATCGAGAAGAACCGTGACGAGATCGCAGCCGGCCAATCGATCCGACTGAAGTGGCTGAGCCGGTTCGCATCACACTTCATCTTCGGTCCGTTGAACTGCGGCGTGCACCCCAAGAGCTGACGGATGCGGCGACGGTCGCGTGATGCCGTCAAGACGACGTCGCTCAGGATTCGGGGGTGAGCGCCGGCGTCGGTGTGGTCGGGGCGACGGGCGCACGCTGTTTGCCGAGTGCGGGTTGGGCGAGGCCGATGACAGCGGTGATCAGTGCGAGGGAGGCGATCATGATCCAACCTCGCTCGTGGGCCGAGACAAGCTCGCCGGGGGTTTCCGGCGACCCGATGAACGCCACGAGAAGGGCGATTCCGAGCACGGCTCCGACCTGGCGGAAGGTGTTGTTGACCGCACCGCCGATCGACAGGCGAAGCGGAGGGAGTTCGGCGACGGAGGCTGCTGAGTTGACCGGTATGAAACAGGCGATGCCGACGGCGACCACCTCACCGACCATGACGAAGGTGACTGGGGTGCGGTCGCCATCGAGGAGAAGAACGAACCCGAAGGTGGCGATTGCGACGATGAGGGGTCCGGCAACGACGAACGGTCGGAACCCAATGCGTGCCGCGGAGCGGCCGGTGAACGGGGCCAGTATGGCAACAGTCACCGGGGGGAGGGCGGTGAGGAGGCCGGCGGTGAGGACGGGGTAGCCCCACGCTTGGCGAAGGAACAAGACGTTGTTGAGTGAGTAGGCAGCGAACGCGGCCATGAACACCATGGCCGATGTGTTCGCAACGCTGAACGAGCGGCTGTTGAACAGCGTGAGGTCGAGCACCGGTTCGGGGTGGCGGTGCTGGCGCCGAATGAACAGGGGAATGGCAACGACGCCGGCTGCGATCGCAGCGAGCGTGCGTGCATCAGCCCAGCCCCACACTTCGGAGCGGGAGATGCCAAGCGCCAGACAGGCCAGGGCGACGGTGACGAGGAGGGCACCTCCGTAGTCGGGCCGGTGGTCGCTGTTCACCTTCGCGGTTTCCGAGAGAACCCGGCGACTGGCGAGGAGCATGCCGGCGATGATCGGCAGATTGATCCAGAAGGCGGCTCTCCAATCGGTGAGATAGATCGCCAACGCCCCGATACTCGGTCCGCTCGCAATGCCGAGTGCGCCGATCCCGCCCCACATGGCAACGGTCTGCGTGCGACGTTCCGACGGGAAGGCGGCGAGCAGCAGGCCGAGTGATGCGGGTGCGAGCATGGCGCCGCCGATTCCCTGGATCGCGCGACCGAAGATGAGTACGCCGAGCCCGGGCGCCGCCGCACCGACGGCTGACCCGGCCGCGAAGATCGCCAGACCAGCCAGGAACATGCGCCGCCGACCGAGTTGGTCCGCCGCCTTGCCGGTCACGACGAGGAGAGAACCATAGAAGATGTTGTAGATCGTGACGATCCACGACGCGTCGGCTCGGCTGATGTCGAACTCGGCGAGGATGTCGGGAAACGCCACGTTGACGATCGAGAGGTCGAGCGTGGTGAGGTAGAGGGCGAGGGCGCAAACGGTGAAGGTCACCCAAGGCGAGCGGGCGGGTGGAGTCTCGAGTCGGCGATGCGCGGGTTCCGGCATGGGTCGAGTGGAACACAGGGTTTTCCAACAGTCAACAAGATAAAGCAAAGTCACTGATCCAGATTCCGGTTGCAAATGGTTGTAGGGTGAGGCTCGTGAGCAAGCGGACGTACCGGCAGTACTGTGGCCTGGCCGCTGCCCTGGATGTCGTCGGGCAGCGATGGGCTTTGTTGATCGTGCGCGACCTGATTCCCGGTCCGCGTCGGTTCACCGATCTGTTCGACGGTCTCCCCGGGATCTCCACAGATCTGCTCGCTGACCGGCTCCGCTCACTCGAAGCCGCTGGCGCCGTGCATCAACGCGAGGTCCGTACTCCGGCACCGGCCAACCTGTACGAGCTCACCGAGCGAGGTAGGGAACTCGCCCGCATGGCCGGAGACCTGGCCCGATGGGGCGGACCGCTCCTGCCGCCCGTCGACGCAGCCGGAGATCGCGTCGTCAACGCTCGCTGGACACTCACCCAGCGAGCAGGTCGCTACCGAGGCGGGTTCCCCGATGGTGACGTTCACATCCTGCTCGACCAGCGAGATGAGCTGACGCTGTCGTTCGGCGGGGACCGGGCGCGTTTGGCCTACGGCCACCAGTCGGCCGATCCGATCATGGTCATCGAGGCCACCACGACGGCGATGCTCGCGCTTGTTCGCGGCACCCCCGAAGACTCCGCCGATCTTGGCGACGACGTGATTGTTGCGGGCCGAACCGATCTTCTGCGACAGCTCTTCCACGCACTCAACTCCTGAAGCTGCGGGCGTTCTGCCTCAGACTCGTCGGGCGCCCTCCGGCCGCGTCCGACCCTCTCTGGTTCAGGTTGCTCTGGTTCAGGTTGCTCTGGTTCAGGTTGCTCTGGTCGAGGTTGCTCTGGACGCGTGGGGTTTGACCTGGCCCTGGCTCCGCGGGGGCATCGTCTGATTCTGGAGATCACCAAGACGCCGGCGATCGCTGCGAACAGGCCGAAAGCGGCGACAGCGGCGTCACCCTTGGCCGATCCGTAGCCGAACCACAGCACACCCTCGGCCAACGTGAGGCGCCAGGTGACAATCGACGCTCCGAGGAGATCGCTCGATCGGTACGCAGTCCAGATCGACGGCGCCACCTGGACGATGGATGTGAAGGCCAGGACAGTTCCGACGCCGCCGAGGCCAGCAGTGAGACGCGGTCCAGACCCCGGTGCTGACCGCACCGAGCATCGCCCACACCGGAGAGACCCCCGCTGCCGATCCGACACGGATCATCCTCACCGTCTGCGGCAGCACCGCGATGGCAGTGACCGCGAGCGCTGCGGCACCAACGAATTCGACGACCACGTCGCAGGCGAGATCTCGGGAGGACCGGCCGAGATCAAGGTTCTCTCGAATGGCGACCTGGTCACCGTGGCGGACGGCTGGTTCGAAGTCTTCCGATCAGCCCCGAATCCTGTAGCGGTCTGCGAGGTGTTGAACGAGATGCTGGGCGTTGCCCGCCCGGCCATCAGCGCTGCGCACGATGGTTCGAACGTCACGGTCTTCGTCGGCTTCGCCGACTCGGCAACAGCTGTCGAGCGAGTCTCTGCCCGCGGTGCAATGGCGCTGCTCGATGTCGTTGCCGACATCGGAGTCGGACGGATCGGGCTGTGTGCCGCAGCGCACTGCGTCGACGTCTACATCGACCGGTCCCCGAGGTGAAACAGGCGCTACTGCTCGCAGCTCTGCCAGACCCGGGAACGCGTGCAACGCCACCGCAGTCGAACCCGTTCCTAGGAAGACAGCATTGCGGGGGGACGTCTACGACGATCTCGGGCTGGGTCATCGAGAGTCTGCCGGTGATCGTCGTCTTCCGGAGACGAGGAACGTCGACGGACTGAGCTTCACGCTGCCGTAACAGAGCCGAACCATTGCCGAGACATTGGCTTGGTATACCGACCGGTGTACCAATAGTTCTGACCAAGCGAGGCGCCATGTCCCAGCCCACCAGTCGTCGACAGTTTCTGAAGCAGTCGGTGTTCACCGGCGGAACGCTGCTTACCCTTCCCGCCGCTGCGGCATTCCTGAGCGCCTGTGGAGGCAGCTCCGAATCGAGTTCGACCGAGCTCACCCCGATGTCCTTCCAACTCGGGTGGACGAAGCTCGTGCAGTTCGGCGGCCACCTGATGGCGCTCGACCTGGGCTACTTCGAAGAGGCAGGCATCGCCGCTGAGTTCAAGTCTGGTGGCCCCGGTATCGATCCGGTTGCCGACGTCGCCGCAGGAAGTGTGCTGATGGGAGATGCCGATTCTTCTGCGCTCGTTCTCGCTCGCGACAGCGGCATTCCGGTGAGGGGATTTGCTGCCATCTTCCAGCGTTCGCCGTTTGCGTTGATGAGCCTTGCGGCGAATCCGGTGATGTCACTCGAAGACATGGTCGGCAAGCGAATCGGACTTCCCGATGGCTATCGCCCGCAACTCGATGTGCTCTTGTCCCAGGCCGGCATCGAGCCCGCCAGTGTCACCTATGTGCCGGTGGGATTCGATCCTTCGGTGCTCAGCACCGAACAGGTCGATGGCTACATGGGCTATGCCACATCACAGGGCGTTGCGCTGCAGTCAGAAGGCATCGACATCGAAACCGTCTACCTCTCCGACCTCGGGGACAAGGGCTACGGCAATGTCTTCTTCGCGACGGACGAGACGATCGAGGAGCAAGCGGACCTTCTGGCCACCTGGCTGGCGGCCGATCTGAGGGGCTGGGAGTACGCAGTCGAGAATCCGGAAGAAATGGCCGAGCGCGTCACCGAGCTCTACGGAACGGAGACCGGCGCAGAACTCGAACCCGAAACAGGTTCGGCATTGGCCCAGGTGGAGTTGATCCAGGGCAACCCCGATGGCCTCCTCTGGATCAACCCCGAGGTCTTCGATGCTGCGGCACAGTTGGCAGCCGACAGCGGTGCCGCAAGCAGCGTCTTGAGCTCAGAGGATCTGATGACCGAGGCAATCCTGGAGGCGGCAACCGCTTGATCTCCCCGGCCCCCCTTCGGCCGCCAGTTGCGCGGATAGCGGCAGGCGTTCTCCACGAGCCCGGTCGTCCACCGACGCGTTCGATGGCGGTGACGACCGCGAATGGAGTGATTGTGGCCGTCACACCCCAGGCCGACGCGGGGGAGGGCGCCGCGGACACCGACGATGTTGTCAACTCCATTGGTGGTCCGGGCTCGATCGTGCTTCCCGCGCTCGCCGACGCCCACGATCACGGGCGGGGCCTTCCCACCATTGCCTACGCAGCCGCCGATCAGGCTCTCGAGTCATGGCTTCCTGCCCTCTCGGGACACCCATCGATCGACAGCGGCGTTCTCACTTCTGTGGCGTTGGCCAAACTGGCGCGAAGCGGCGTCGGTTCGGTCGTCCACTGCCACAACACCCAATCGTTCGATGAGCAGGCCAGCGAGTGCGCTGCCTCCGCTCGAGCTGCTCGCGATGTGGGAGTTCGAATGGCAATGGCGATACCGCTCGCCGACCGGAACCGGCTGGGGTACGGGCCGGACGAAGTGGTACTCGAATGCATCGATCATGCCCACCGCGCCGCGGTGGCGACGCGCTGGGCGTCTCGACCCCGATCGGTCGCAGATCAGATGCTCCTGTTCGAGGAGGCAGCATCTGCTGTCGCCGAGACTGCTCGTGGCGGCGAGGCAGACCTCGTCAACATCCAGTACTGCCCCGTCGGACCGCAGTGGTGTTCCGATGAGTTGATGGAGGCCGTCGCCGAGGCATCAGCGGTATCTGGCCGCCGCGTCCACATGCATCTGTTCGAGACTCGATACCAGAAGGAATGGGCCGAAGCCCACTACCCCGGCGGACTCCTGCACCATCTCGATGCGATCGGGCTGCTCAGCGACCGGCTCACCGTCGCTCACGGGGTATGGCTCGACGACAGCGAACTCGAGATGCTCGCGGAACGGCGTGTCATCGTGTCGATCAACACCTCGTCGAACCTGCGGCTGCGTTCTGGGCAGGCCGACGTTGCTCGCATGCGCCGGCTCGGTGTCCGGGTCGCGTTCGGACTCGACGGCATGTCGCTCGACGACGACGAGGGCGCCTTGCGCGAGCTTCAATTGGCCCATCTCCTGAATGCTCCGGTTGGGCTCGAATCCGGGCTCGCGGCCGGCGACGTGTTGTCTGCTGCGACCTCGGTCGGCCCGGCTGCGGTGAGCGGTGATGGTCAATGGGGTCGGATCACATCGGGAGCGCCGGCCGACCTCATGGTCATCGACGGCGATCCGTTGACCGCCGACTTCGTCGACGCCGCAGCGGCCGACATCGACGCGCTCCTCCTCACCAGAGCCCGAGCTCGTAACGTCACCGACCTCATCGTCGCAGGTCGAGCGGTCGTTGAACACGGGAAGGTGCTCGGCGTGGACGAGGAAGCGCTGACCGCCGAAATGATGGACCGGGCGAAGACTGCTCGACCAGCGATCGAGTTGCTCGCCCCTGTCGTGGCTGCCTACCAAGACGGGCTCCGTACGTTCTACCTCGCCGGGGGGCATCGAGCGCCGGCCTGCTCGGGGTCTCGAGCATGAGCGATCAGCACGTACTCCTCGAGAACGTCTCGAAGCGCTTCGACATGCGCAAGGACAGCGTCCTTGCCCTGTCGGATGTCTCGCTCTCGCTCCGTCGCGGTGAGTTCGTCGCTCTCATCGGGCCGAGCGGCTGTGGAAAGTCGACGCTCCTTCGGCTGTTGGCGGACATCGCCGATCCCAGCGCGGGATCGATCCGTGTCGGTGGCCGCTCGCCCCGGGACGCTCGGCTCGCGCACCGGATCGGTTTCGTCTTCCAGGATCCGACGCTGCTTCCGTGGCGGACCGTTCTCGACAACGTGAAGCTGCCCATCAAGATCGCACGCGGTCGAGCTGAGCACGGATCGGCATCACCCGAGGAACTGCTCGAGCTCGTCGGACTGGGCGGCTTCGAGAACGCCCACCCGTCGCAACTGTCGGGCGGCATGCGTCAGCGTGTGGCCATCGCTCGAGCGCTGGCCCTCACTCCAGAGCTGCTGCTCCTCGACGAGCCATTCGGCGCGCTCGACGAGATCAGTCGTCAACATCTCAATCTCGAGATGCTCCGAATCTGGACCGAGACCGGTACTACGGCAGTTCTGGTCACACACGCCATCAGCGAGGCCGTGCTGATGGCCGATCGGATCGTCGTTCTGTCCCCCCGGCCGGGACGAGTGACCGGAATCGTCGAAGTCGATCTTCCACGACCGCGGACGCTGGACCTCATGCAGACGCAGGAGTTCTTCCGTCTCGAGAACGCGGTGCGCTCGGCCCTCTTCGGCACAGTCGAGGCGACCGAAGATCCGGCTCCCTTGGAGGCCCATCAATGACGATGTCGCTCTCGTCGCTGAGCCCACCAGTTGCCGACCGTTCGGTCCGTTCGCGTCCGGCCATGATCGGCCGCGGCCGACACCTCGTGGCCCTGATGATTCGCTGGCTGCCGGCGTTGCTGTTGATCATTGGCCTGCTGGCCCTCTGGGAGTGGGCGGGCCAGGCAGGACGGCTCCCGATCTCGGTTCCCGCTCCGTCGGCGATCGGCACCGAGTTCTCCGACAGTCGAGACATGCTGTGGTTCCACACGGCTCCGACGCTCTCCGCTGCGGCCAAGGGTTTCGTCGCTGCCGCCGTCAGCGCCTTCGTCCTCGGGATGGTCGTCGCCTTCCGTCCACGACTTGCGGGACCGGTCTACCAAACGTCGGTGATCGTGTCGTCCGTCCCGCTGGTCGCACTCACACCGGTGCTGGTTCTCTGGCTCGACCGAGGAGACACCGTCCGCACCACGGTCGCAGCCCTCGCCGGCTTCTTTCCGATCCTCGTCGGCTGTGTGCAGGGGTTCGGCGCTCGCGACTCCGGGCGCGAAGAGCTGTTCCTCGTCTTGTCGGCCGGAACCTGGCAGCGGTTCACGTCGTTGACGCTTCCTTCGTCGTTGCCCTACGTGTTCGCCGGGTTGAAGGCAGCGGCTGCTTCGGCAGTACTCGGAGCGATCATCGCCGAGTGGAGCGGCGGTGGTGGCACGCGCGGGTTGGGCCAGATGATGACGAATGCACTGTTCGGTTTCAACGTCCCGCGGACCTGGCTGACGATCGCCACGGCTGCATTCCTGGCCGTCGGCGCCTACGCCATCGTTGCAACGGCAGAGAGATTGGTCGTCCGCTGGGATCACGACACTGCAGGAGTCGAACGATGAGCGCCGCCATCGCTCGTCCAGGCATCGGGGATCGCCCCACTGACGGTGGAGCCGGTTCGGCCTCGAACCGGCTCTTGCGACGCCTCGGGAGATCGTCGTTGTTGATCGGCACCTCCGTTGGTGCAGTGCTCCTCGTGTGGTGGGCGCTGTTGGCCATCCTCGACGTGCCGTCCTACTTCATGCCTGGCCCAGGGCCGACGTTGCAGACGCTCATCAGCGACCGTTCCGAACTGGCATCTCATGCTCGGGTGACGTTGCTCGGAACCGGTGCCGGTGTTGGCGTCGCCACTGTCTTCGCCGTCGGGCTCGCCATGGTCTTCGTGTCGTCGGCTCATCTGGAACGGGCGTTGCTTCCGCTGGCCATCACCTTCCGAAGCATTCCCATCGTCGCGATCGCCCCGCTCGTCACACTGATCGTCGGGCGGGGCTTCGCCACCAGCATCGTGTGCGTCACGATTGTCTGCTTCTTCCCGATCCTGGTGAACACAGCTCGCGGCCTCCGGGCCGCCACACCCGAGATGCACGAACTGATGCGGGTCAGTGGAGCGACTCGGCTGCAGAGCTTCCGGTACGTCCGCTTCCCGGTCATGACGCCATATCTCTTCGCCGGGCTCCGAAGCGCGGCCGCCGTCGCAGTGCTCGGCGCGATGTTGGCGGAATGGCTGACCGGCCAGCAGGGCCTGGGGTACCTGCTCATCGCCGCCGTCGCTCTTCGGGACAACGAGTTGCTGTGGTCGGTCGTGATCGTCTCCTCGGCGTGCTCGCTTGCCTTCTTCGCAATCATGCAGGCCGTGGAACGGTTGTTCGTGGACTGGTCGACAGGAGAACGTTCATGAGCGTTGGCAAACCGACCTCGGTCCCCCGCGGCCGCCCCCTCGGCCCGTCGGTCTTTCCGCCGCCCGAGAGCCTTCGTCCGACGCTTCGAGGCACCCACGGTCTGGTCGTCGCAGGGAACCCACTGGCCTCCCAGATCGCCGCCGCGGTGCTCGAGGCAGGCGGCAACGCCATCGACGCCGGTGTCAGCGGCAGCTTGGCGCTGACCGTCGTGCAGCCCGACATGTGCAGCCTCGGCGGTATCGCCCCCATCGTGTTCCGTCGGGCCGGTGAGCAGACCGTCCACAGCGTGGCCGGCGTGGGAACCTGGAGCGCCTCGGCCTCCATCGACGCCTTCCGGGCCCGGCACGGCGACACGATGCCGCCGGGCGTCGCCTCCACGGTGGTCCCCGCGGCCCCCGCCGCCTTCATCGCTGCTCTGCGGGCTGCTGGTACCTGGCGCTTTCACGAGGTGGCGGCCATGGCGATAGAACTGGCGGCTGACGGGTTCCCCGTCGATCCCACCCTGGCCGCCGGGCTCGATTTCTTCGGCCAGGTCTTCAAGCAGTGGTCGTCGACCACCGACATCTACTGGCCTGACGGGGCGCCGGCACCCACGGGCTCGTTGCTGCGACAACCCGACCTTGCTGCCGTTCTGTCGGAACTGGCCGCCGCCGATGCTCGCGAGCCGGACCGCGACCGTGGGCTCACCGCAGCCCATCGGGCGTTCTACGAAGGCCGGATCGCCGAGACCATGGTCGACTTCGTGACCGCGGGCGGAGGGTTCCTCACCCTCGAAGACATGGCAACGTTCTCCGCCGACATCGCCGAGACCCCGTCGCGTCGCTATCGCGACATGGTGGTTCACGCCCCGCATGCATGGACCCAAGGGCCGTTGCTTCTCCAAGCGCTGGCCATCCTGGAGACCTTCGATCTCGCTGCGTTGTCCCCCGGTTCGGCCGACCTCCTCCACCTCATCACCGAAGCGATCACCCTGGCCGCTGGTGATCGCGAGCGGTACTACGGCGATCCGGACTTCGTCGACGTCCCTCTCGAGTGGCTCCTCTCTGACGAGCACGCAAAGGAACGAGCGGCCCAGATCACCGCGGACGCTTCGCTGCCGAACGTCGCAGGATTCACCGGCGACGCCATTCGCTCGACCACCCATCTCTCGGTGGTCGACGCTGCAGGCAACGCCTTCTCGACCGCCCCCAGCGACACGATGTCGCTCGCTCCCGTCGTTCCCGGACTGGGCTTCATTGTTTCGCCTCGCGGTATCCAGAGCCGTCTCGATCCCGACCATCCAGCCTCGCTCGAACCCGGGAAGCGACCTCGCATCACCCCGGCACCGGTGATTGCCTTCGACCGCGACGGCCAGCCGTGGGCGCTCTCGTGCCCCGGCGGCGACGTCATCCTGCAGGCGATCCTCCAAGTCATCGTCTCGGCCGTCGATCACTCCATGACCCCTCAGCAAGCGGTCGAGGCCCCTCGCATCTGCGCCCTCACGTTCCCCAACTCCTTCCACCCCCATCAACAGATCGATGGCCAGCTCTGCGTCGAGGGCCGCATCGACGAAGCCGTTCGCATCGATCTGGAAAACAGGGGTCACCACGTCCAGGACTGGCCCGACTGGGAGTTCGATGCGGGGAGCGTCGCCCTCGTCCGTGCTCTCCCCAACGGGACGCTCGAGGCCGGGGCCGACCCGCGTCGGGCAGCTCACACCGCCGGCCGTTGACGTCCATGGCCACTCCACTCGACCCGCTCACCAACTTCGCTTCACGAAGGAGACCCAAACCACATGATCATCGATGCCTACAACTGCGTCTGGGGGACGGCCGGATCCTCCGACTACCTCACGCACACGCCCCGAACGGCCGAAGCGTTGATGGCAGTGATGGACGCGCAAGGGGTGGACATGGCGGTCATCACCGGACTCGGTCAGATGATGGACAACGACTACCTGATCGAGGCCTGTGCTGCCTATCCCGACCGCTTCGTTGGGATGGGCCAAGCCGATCCGCGCAAGCCCGACGCCCTCGATTCGATTCGCTCGTTCGCCGAGCATCCGGGAATGAAGGCCCTCAAGCTCCACCCGACGATGCACGGGTACCACGTCTGTGACCACGGCCTTCTCGACCCGATCTTCGATCTGGCTGCCCAGCTCGGCTTGGTGGTGTTGGTCAACGCCCTCGACGATCCGTTCTGTGCTCCTCTGTCGATCGAGGAGATCGCTCGCAACTTTCCGACGGTTCCAACCCTCATCGCCCATTCGGGCGTCATCTGGAACGTGATGGAGGCGATCCTCGTTGCCGGGCGAACCTCCAATCTCTATCTCGAGACCTCCGCCACCCAGCTCATCGACGTCGAGACCATGTACCGAATGGTCGGTCCCGAGAAGATCGTGATGGGCACCGACTGGCCCTGTTTCGACTTCGAACTGGAGATGCTCAAGCTCAGCAAAGCCGTGCCCGATGATGAGGCGAGACAGGCGATCATGGGCGACAACCTGGCCAACCTGTTGGGGATGGCGTCATGATCGTCGACGCCTACAACAACACCTGGGTCGTGGAGAACTCCTCGAGTTTCCTCGGCGGCGACGAGTTCGGGGTCGACCGTCTCATCGAGGTGATGGACGCTGGCGGTGTCGACATGGCCATGGCCACCTCGCTCGGGCAACTGCCGGACAACGACTACATCGCCGACTGCGTCCGCCGATACCCCGACCGGATCTTCGGGTTCTCGGTGGTCGATCCTCGTCGACCGGATGCCGTCGACGAGGTGCACCGGACCGCTGAACTCGGTTTGGTCGGCGTGAAGCTCCATCCGACCATGCACGGTTACCACGTCTGTGACCATGGCCTGCTCGATCCCGTCTTCCGGGCCTGCGCCGACACCGGCCAGGCTGTGCTCTTCAATGCTTTGGATGATGCCTTCTGCGCTCCTCTCGGAATGGAAGAGATCGCTCGCGGCTTCCCCGAGGTGCCCACCCTCATCGCCCACATGGGAACCGTCTGGAACACCACCGAGGCGATCCTTGTCGCTGGGCGCACGCCGAACATCTACCTGGAGACGTCGAGCACGCAGTTGCTCGAGGTTCGCACGGCCTATGACCAGTTGGGTCCGGACCGACTCGTCATGGGCACGGACTGGCCGGCCAGCCACATGGACCTGGAGCGGATGAAGATTGCCCGAGCCATTCCCGACGCCGATGACCGAGCCAAGGTCGAGGGCGCCAATCTGTCCGCGCTGTTGGGCTTGTCCGTAGGGAGCGACGCATGACGATCGATCTCGGACGAACCATTGCCGACACGGCAGCCCTTGTCGCCATCGACAGTCAGAATCCTGGCCCCCAAGAAGGTGAGTGCGCAGCTTGGGTAGCCGACCGGTTGGGCGGAATGGGCCTGGCCGTCGAACAACAGCGGGTCGAGGATGGGCGACACAACCTGATCTCGACACTGCCCGGCTCGGGGGAAGCGCCCCGCCTCGTGCTCCTGGCCCACCTCGACACGGTCCCGTTCGGGGATTCGTGGAGTGTCAAGCCACTCGGGGGCGACATCCGCGACGGGAACCTGTACGGCAGAGGTTCATGTGACATGAAGGCCGGCCTGGCCCTGGCCCTCAACCTCTTCGAGGAACTGTCCACGTCAGGAGTACCGCTGCGGGGAGATCTGGTGCTCTGCGCCACCGTCGACGAGGAGTCCCCGCACATGGCCGGCGCACACGCCTTGGTGCACCAGGGCCTGGTCGGTGACAACGACCAGGTCTTGGCACTGGAACCGACGGGATGTCGCTTGCGAATCGCACAAGTCGGTTTGCGGTGGCTGGAGGTCACGGTCAACGGGCGCCAATGTCACGCCGGTCGATCGGTGTTGGGCATCGATGCCAACCATGTGATGGCGCGTGTGATCGAACGCGTCAAGGCGTTGATCGCAGGCCTCGGCGTTGACGATCCGCTTCTGGGCCCGACGCAGGTGACGTGCGGAACCCTCGGGGGAGGCGTTGCGACCAACGTCGTTCCCGGCTCGAGCCGGGCGACCTTCGATGTCCGGCTGGTTCCTCCCTTCACGCCCGACTCGATCGCCGAACTGATCGAACCGGTCGTCGCTGCCACGGTCGCCGAGTTCCCGGGAGCGACCTACGAGTTCGGGGGCCTGGGTGCTGCCCGCCCTCCCGTGTATGCGAGCGAGGACGCTCATCTGGTGAAGGGTCTCCGCCGCTCGTTCCAGTCCGTCACGGGACGCCCGTTGGAGAGCGGTGGCGCCGATGGTCACGAGGCCTACACCGACGCCTCCATGATCTCGGCCCTCACCGGCAACGACGGCTGCACGGTGTTCGGTCCGGGCTCGTCCGACGTCGCCCACACGGTCGACGAGTTCGTACCGCTGGACGACATCGAACTGGTCGCCGGTGTCCTCAACGACTTGGTGGCGAATTGGTGACGACGATCGACCCCGACGCGCACACGAAGCTCATCCTTCGTGACGTCCGACTCCTCGAGGCAGATGGAGCATTCGACGTCGCCATGGACGCAGGTTTGATCTCCGCTGTCGGGCCCGTTGGTTCACTGGATTCTCACGCGGCCGACGAGGTCGATGCCGAGGGTCGTCTGTGCACTGCGGCATTCGTCGATGGCCACGTCCACCTGGACAAGAGCTACCTCTCCGAACTGCCCGGTTTCGCAGGAAAGGTAGGAGCCGAGTTCTTCGATGAGCTTGCGAAGTTCAAGGCATCGACCGGGCCCGAAGGTGGGCCTGCCACCGTCATGGACCGAATGCGGCGAGCCGCTCACAACGTCATCCTGAACGGCACCGGCACGCTCCGGGCACAGATCGACGTCGACCCGATCGTAGGCTTGGCGCACCTCGATGCGGCGCTCGCCCTGCGCGAGGAACTGGCCCCACTGCTGCGGCTTCAGATCGTGGTGTTCCCCCAAGAGGGTCTGGTCGGCAATCCAGCGGCTGCGGAACTCGTGGAAGAAGCGCTGCACCGGGGAGCGGACGTGATGGGTGGCGCTCATGGGTTCGACCGTTCGGCGACGAGCACGGACCACTACGAGGCTTGCTTCGAGTTGGCGGCCCGTCATGACGTCGACATTGATCTCCATCTTGACTTCGATGCCACGCCCGAGTGGCCACTGGAAACGTGGGACATCTGGCAGGTCGCTCGGCTCACACGAGAGCGCGGCTGGCAGGGCAGGGTCACCGTCGCTCATCTCACGCAACATGGGCAACTCGACCCCGCCGGCCGAGAGGCGCTGGCAGCACTGCTCGTCGACAACAACATTGCCCTGACCGTCGTGCCAGGAGCAGAACTCCACGGTGCGAGGTTCTGGACCGAAGTTCCGCTCGACGACGTCGGTGCTGCGACGGCTGGCTACGGAGAACTCGTCGAGCGCGGTGTACAGCTGTCCTACGCAGGAGGTCATCTGGCCGATGCCTTCAATCCCTTCGGCGACGGCGATCTACTCCGCGATGGGCTTCTTCTCAGCGCCGCCCGCAACCTCGGCGACCCGTGCGTGGGGGGGTGTCACATCCTGACGCTGGGAACGACGACCCCAGCGGCGGCAGCCGGATTGCCCGGTCCCCACGGGATCGTGCCCGGCGCCTTGGCCGACTGCGTCGTGTTCGATGCCTCCGACGCGGACACCGCAGTACGTCATCAGGCCGATCGATGGCTCGTCATCCACCATGGGCGACCTGTCGCCACGACCCGCACAACAAAGGAGCTCTTGTCATGACCCTGTTTCCCGAGCACGGACTGAGCCGGTCCGAGATCGAAGCGGCCCTCGATGCAGCGTCGGTTGACCACGATGCGCTGCGAGGCGGGCCAGCAAGCTTCTCGTTGGAAGTCGACGAAGACTTACAGGGAGTGATCCTGCATGCCTTCGGTCGATTCCTCACACACAACGCCGTTTTCGGTGAGAGCCTTCCTTCGCTCTCCACCATGGAGGCCGAGCTGATCGCCATGGCAGTGGAGATCCTTCGTGGCGGCCCGGAGGCCACGGGGTTCGTCACCCTCGGTGGAAGCGAGAGCATCTTCACCGCACTCCATGGTGCCAGGACGAGAGCACGATCTCGGGGTCACGGCCCGGTCTACGAGGTGGTCTGCCCGGAAACCATCCATCCGGCGTTCGCGAAGGCATGCCACTACCTCGGTCTCGATCTGGTAGCGATTCCGCCCGGCGAGGATCTACGTGCCGACGTCGCGGCCATGGAACGAGCCTGCGGGCCAGCCACCATCGCAATGTGCGGCTCGGCCCCGCAATGGCCACATCATCGCTTCGACGAAATCGGGGCGCTCGCCGCGGTGGCTGTCGAGAAGGATCTGTGGTTCCACGTCGATGCGTGTGTCGGTGGTTACCTCGCTCCGTTCGTCGCCGAGGCCGGCTGGCCAATTCCCGACTTCGATTTCTCGGTGCCAGGTGTCTGTTCTCTTTCGGCCGACCTCCACAAGTGGGGCTACGCAGCGAAGCCGGCATCGACCGTGTTGTTCGCTTCGGAGGAACTCGCCGAGTTCGCGAAGGCCCCAGCCGTCGATTGGGATTGCGGCGTCTATGTCACACCGAGCGTGGCCGGCACGCGGCCGGGTGCCTCGCTCGCCGCTGCATGGTCCGTCCTTCGCTATCTTGGGCGAGACGGGTTCGTGGAGCTGGCACGACGAACGATGACCGTCAGGGATCGGCTGGTCGATGGCATCGATGCCATCGACGGGATGTCGAGCAGGTCGACAGATCTAGCCATGGTGATCTACGGGTCTGACACGCTCGACACGATGGCGGTTGGTGACGCAATGGAGGCGAAGGGCTGGCTCGTCATGCGCCTCATTGCCCCAACGCCTCAGCTCCAGCTCCTGGTCGATCGGTTGAGCGACGAGTTCGTGGACGCTTTTCTGGTCGACCTGGAAGCGGCCGTTGCCGAGGTGGCCGCTGGCCGACGGAGTCCCGAGATGCAGCGTGCCAGCGCCTACTGACGTGACCGCAGGACGCTCACTGACCGGTTGGGTCCCCGATAGTCTCGCGTCTGTGACCGAGTCCACGCCTGAAGGCTCTGACTTCTCCCTCACAGACCGGGTGCGGATCGAGCTTCGGGGTCAGCTGCTGGCCGCGTCGTTTCCGCTGTGGGAACGGCTGACCGAGGCTCGCCTCGCCACCCAGCTCGGGGTGAGTCGGACACCCGTTCGAGAAGCGCTGCGCCAGCTCGAACGGGAAGAGCTCGTGGTGGTCGACGACAGCGGGAGCTATCGCCCCCGAGTCCCTGAAGTCGGCCACATCCAGAACCTCTACTCGGTGCGAGCGCAACTGGAGGAGATGTCGGTCACGCTTGCCTGCGGTCCCGAGCGAGATGGTGACCGGCTGACTCAGCTGGCCAAGTTCTGGGAAGCGATCGGGATCGATGACGAACTCGACCCCGAGTACGTGTTCGTCGAAGAGAGCTTTCACCTCGGTCTTGCCGAGATCGGCGGCAACGGTGCACTGGTGGAAGTCCTGTCGTCCATCAACGACCGAATCCGACTCGCCCGTTCGTTCTCGTTCAACAACCCAGCCAAACGAGGGTTCTCGGTGCGAGAGCATCGACAGATCGTGCGGATCGTGCAGCAACGTGACGAGACGCAAGCTCGGTCTCGAATCCGTCGCCACATCACCGA
>CALACD010000177.1 GCA_937890445.1 uncultured Acidimicrobiia bacterium
GGCAGCCGACGCGGTGGCCACCGACGACCGCCCGCGCTGGGTCGCCGGTGCGCTCGGCCCCACGACGCGTACGGCCTCGATCTCGCCCGACGTCAACGACCCGGGCGCGCGCAACGTCAGCTTCGACCAGCTCGCCGAGGCCTACCTCGTCGCCGCGCGCGGCCTCGTCGACGGCGGCTCGGACGTGGTGATGATCGAGACGATCTTCGACACGCTCAACGCCAAAGCGGCCATCTACGCGATCTTGGCGTTCCGCGACGAGCATCCGGATCTCGACCTGCCCATCATGGTCTCGGGCACGATCACCGATCTGTCGGGCCGGACCCTGTCGGGCCAGACCGGCGAGGCGTTCTGGAACTCGGTTCGCCACGCCCAGCCACTGGCCGTCGGTCTGAACTGTGCGCTCGGCGTCGACGAGTTGCGAGGTCACATCACCGAATTGGCTCGGGTCGCCGGTGTTCCCATCAGCTGCCATCCCAACGCCGGTCTGCCGAACGAGCTCGGCGAGTACGACGAACTGCCCGAACACACGGCGTCGGTCATTGGTCAACTGGCCGCAGCCGGTACCTTCAATCTGGTCGGCGGTTGCTGTGGCACGACCCCGGCCCACATCGCTGCCATCGCTGCTGCGGTGGCCGGCGTCGCCCCCCGAATCGTGCCGTCGGTGCCCGCCGCGACCCGGCTGTCCGGGCTCGAGCCGATGCGCATCGACGCCGATTCGCTGCTGGTGAACGTGGGAGAGCGAACCAACGTCACCGGTTCGGCCAAGTTCGCCGAACTGATCCTGGCCGCCGACTTCCAGGAAGCCGTTGCCGTCGCCCGTGACCAGGTGGACAACGGCGCTCAGATCATCGATGTGAACATGGACGAGGGCATGCTCGACTCCCTCGAGGCCATGGAGACCTACCTCAAATTGATCGCGACCGAACCGGACATCAGCCGGGTGCCGGTGATGATCGACTCATCGAAGTGGTCGGTCATCGAAGCCGGTCTCAAATGTGTCCAGGGCAAGTCCATCGTGAACTCGATCAGTTTGAAAGAGGGCGAGGACTCGTTCCTGGAGCAGGCCCGAGAAGCCCGTCGTCATGGTGCTGCGGTCGTGGTCATGGCCTTCGACGAGACGGGTCAGGCCGAGACATTCGAGCACAAGGTGTCGGTCTGTCAGCGGGCCTATGACCTGCTCGTGGGCCAGGTCGGATTTCCACCCGAGGACATCATCTTCGACCCGAACGTCTTCGCGGTGGCGACGGGCATCGAAGCTCATGCCGAGTACGGAGTGGCCTTCATCGAGGCCGCTCGCGAGATCAAGCGACGGATGCCGTTGGTCAATGTGTCGGGCGGGCTCAGCAATCTGTCGTTCTCGTTCCGAGGAAACAATCCCTTGCGGGAAGCCATGCACACGGTGTTCCTGTTCCACGCCGTCAAGGCCGGCATGTCGATGGCCATCGTCAACGCCGGCCGTCTGCCCGTCTACGAGGACATTCCACTCGACCTGCGGACCCGCATCGAGGACGTGCTGTTCAACCGACGCCCCGATGCCACCGACCGCTTGATCGAGGTTGCCAGCGACGCCCAGAGCCAAGCGCAGGCGGCATCGACCGACATGAGTTGGCGGACACTGCCGGTGCGGGAGCGACTGATCCACGCCTTGGTCAAGGG
Organism: uncultured Acidimicrobiia bacterium; assembly: GCA_937890445.1. Lineage (GTDB taxonomy): Bacteria > Actinomycetota > Acidimicrobiia > Acidimicrobiales > SZUA-35 > JAHECQ01. The sequence continues at coordinate 1,660 of CALACD010000177.1, forward strand.
CCTCGACGAGTTCGTGGTCGAAGATGCCGAGGCGGCCCGTCTCGAAGCAGACCGGGCGCTCGAGGTCATCGAGGGCCCGCTCATGGATGGCATGAACGTGGTCGGAGACTTGTTCGGCAGCGGCAAGATGTTCCTGCCACAGGTCGTGAAGAGTGCGCGTGTCATGAAGAAGGCCGTTGCTCATCTGGAGCCGTTCATGTTCGACGAGGGCGGCGAGGCGACGTCGGCCGGCAAGGTCGTGTTGGCAACAGCCAAGGGCGATGTCCACGACATTGGCAAGAACATCGTCGGCGTGGTCCTGGCCTGCAACAACTACGAGGTCATCGACCTCGGTGTGATGGTGCCGGCGGCAAAGATCCTCGAGACGGCTCGTGAGGCGGGCGCGGACATCGTCGGCGTGTCCGGCCTCATCACCCCCAGTCTGGACGAGATGGTGCACGTGGCAGCCGAGATGCAGTCCGCCGGTTTCGACGTCCCGTTGCTCATCGGCGGCGCCACGACATCTCGGATTCACACCGCGGTCAAGATCGAGCCCGGCTACGAGGGCCCGGTGATCCACGTCGCCGATGCCTCCCGAGCCGTCGGCGTGGTGTCGGAACTCCTGAGTGAACGGTCCGTCGCCTACGCAGAGAGCATCAAGAACGAATACGAGACCGTACGAACGGCGCGGGCGGCCGGCAGGAGTTCGGTGCGGGCCACCTCGATCTCCGAAGCACGGGCCAATCGTGCTCCCATCGATTGGCCCAGCTTCTCGCCGGTCGATCCAACCTTCACCGGCGTTCGAGTTCTGGAAGACATCTCGCTCGAGACACTCCGGGAGTACATCGACTGGACGCCGTTCTTCCGAACCTGGGATCTGGCCGGGGCGTTCCCGCGCATTCTCGACGACGCCGTCGTCGGTGAGGCAGCTCGAAACGTGTACGCCGATGGGCAGCGCATGCTCGATCAGATCGTGGCCGAGGAATGGCTGGAGCCAAGGGCCGTGGTCGGCTTCTGGCCGGCCAACGCGGTGGGAGACGACATCGCCCTGTACTCCGATGACGCCCGGTCATCGGAGTTGGCCCGAATCCACACGCTTCGACAGCAGGTCACGCACGCCGACGACCGCCCGAACTGGGCGCTGGCCGACTTCGTGGCACCCGACTCCTCCGGTCTGAAGGATCATCTCGGAGCGTTCGTGGTCACCACTGGCGCCGGTGTGGAACCGCGGGCTGCTGCCTACGAGGCCGCCAACGACGACTATTCGTCCATCATGTTGAAAGCTCTCGCCGACCGGCTCGCCGAGGCCTGTGCCGAGTATCTGCATCATCGGGTCCGAACCGAACTCTGGGGCTACCAACGAGATTCGTTCACCGCCGAAGAGATGATCAAGGAGCGATACCAGGGGATCCGGCCCGCACCCGGCTATCCGGCCTGCCCCGATCACACCGAGAAGGGAACGATCTTCGAGCTTCTGGGTGCTTCGGAGGCCGTCGGCGTCCATCTCACCGAGTCCTTCGCCATGGATCCTGCGGCATCGGTCAGTGGTCTCTACTTCGCGCACCCCGAGAGCCGGTACTTCGGTGTCCGACACGTCGGCCAGGACCAACTGGTCGACTACGCCCAGCGCAAGGGGATGTCGGTCGAGGAGATGGCTCGCTGGTTGGCGCCTGTGCTCGAGGACTGAGCCCCACCACGCGACTCGTGGTCAGCCGATCGAGGCCACGGCATCGTTGGCTGCCTCGATCGCAGTCTCGACATCGGCAGCCGTCACCCCGAGGTGGCACACCAGCCGAGTCGTCGGGTTGGCGAGTAGCCGCACACCGCGTTCGGCCATCGCGGCTCCGAATCGAGCTGGGTCGACGCTCAGCATTGCGAACGTCATGTTCGTGGCCTGGCCGGTGACGGTGACACCGTCGATCGCGTCGAGCCCTTCGGCCAGTCGGGCTGCGTTGTCGTGGTCGTCGGCCAGACGATCGACGTGGTGGTCGAGCGCATGGAGTCCGGCTGCGGCCAGAATCCCGACCTGGCGCATCCCGCCACCCAACATCTTGCGCCAGCGTCGGGCCCGGTCGATGAAGGCAGAGGACCCGCACAGCAACGAGCCGGCCGGGGTGCCGAGACCCTTGGACAGACAGACCGACACCGAGTCGTAGCCTGCAGCGATGATCCCGGGCTCGACGCCATCCGCGACAGCGGCGTTCCACAGACGGGCACCGTCCAGATGCAGGGCGAGACCATGGCT
>CALACD010000178.1 GCA_937890445.1 uncultured Acidimicrobiia bacterium
CTTCTGGCGCTGGGGCCTGAACCGGAGGTTGGGCCGGCGATTGGGCCGCAGCTGCGGCCGGTGCCTCGACGGGTGCCGACGGAGCAGGCGATGAATCCAGCGCCCGGCCGGCAGCGATGGCAGCACCGAGGGCAATGGCATGCTTCGGATGGGCATCGACGGCAACCGGTCGACCGAGTTCAGCCGAGACCATCTGGCCGACCAGGGGAACCCGACTCGAACCACCCACGAGGAGAATTCGGCTGACCTGAGAGGCGTCGACACCCGCAGACGCCAAGGCCCGCTGCATGGCCTCGATGCTGTCGACGAGCGACGGGCGGATCAGGCCCTCGAACTCCGAGCGGGTGATTCGAACCTCGGTTTGCAGGTTCGGCAACATCACCGGAATGGTGGCATCCGTGTCCGACGACAACGCCTCCTTGGCATCGATGCAATCCTGACGAAGGCGAGCCACCGCAGAGGTGGCCGTCGAATCGTCCTCGTCGAGTTCTTCGATCGCACCGTCCAATGAGCGGTTCACATGGGCAAAGACTGCGGCGTCGAAGTCGACTCCACCCAGGCGTTCGATGCCCTCGGGCTTGCCGATGACCTCGAAGCCGTCCTCGGTGCGCCGCAACACGGCAGCGTCGAACGTGCCACCACCAAGGTCGTAGACGGCCACGATCTCGCCCGGCTCGATCCGTTCCTGAGTCGCATAGGAGATGGCAGCAGCCTCTGGCTCGCTCACGAGCACAACAGCATCGGAATCCATCCCGGCCAGACGTACCGCCTGTTTGAGCAGGTCGTGTTTGAACGCGCCCCAGTTGGCGGGATGGCAAACGGCGACTCGGTCCGGTGGCGAACCCTCGCGGGTGATCACCTGGTCGAGCACGCTCTTGAGCAGCCGGGCGCTGAGCGCCTCGGCCGAGTACGGGGTTCCACCCACGATGATCGGAGTGGTGTCACCGAGACGCCGCTTGAACTCGCGAGCCACCCGCTCCGGTTCGGTCATGGCTCGACGAACGGCGGCCTCGCCGGTCAGAACCGTCTCGTCCTCCCGGAGGAGCACGACAGACGGTATCGCCGCCGCCCTGCCTCCCAGGGGGAAGATCTCCGACCGTCCATCCCGAAAGATGGCCGCAGCCGTATAGGTGGTGCCGAGGTCGATCCCGATCTGATAACTCACACTTGTTCCCTCCGTGGCCAGACGCCCGACGTCCGATGGGCATCGTCATGATAGGCAGCGCAACCCCGAGTGTTCGATGGGGGATTCCCCGATACCCGAGATCGAGGTCTCATCTACAATGCACTCTGTGACCATTCGAGACACCATCGACGGCCTTCTGGCCAACGGAAGCGACCAAGCGTCGTTCTTCGCCGACCGAGCCAGCTATCTCGACGAGCACGATCTGGGGGACATCCCGTCCGAGCTCATCGACACTGCGTTCGTCCACTACGCCGACACGACGAGCCTCGAGAACGCCGACGCGCTGGCACCGGTCGTGACCCGGGTCGGACCGGTTCCCTTCGACGAGACGGACCTGCCCGATGGCGTCACCAACGAACTGGGAGAAGGGGAAGCCCCCGACCCCTGGACCATGCTGCAGTTCGCCGAATCGGCCGAACTCCCTGACGACGAGGCCGAGGTCGATCCCGCAGACCTCGACGAGACCAACGGGCCCGAAGAGCAGGACGACTTCGACAGCGACGACGGCCCCGACAGCGACGACGGCCCCGACTTCGGTACCGGTGAGTCGGCGACCGACGACCTCGTCGACGACGCGTCGGCCGAGGATCTGCGGCAGAGCCAGGCCGACGAGGACGAAACGGGTGCGGCCGACGGACCCTACACGACCCAGATCGTCGAGCAGATCTCCGATGCCGTGGCCCAAGAAGAGGTCGACGTCTCCGCCACCGACGATCTGGACAACGTCGAGAACTTCATCGACCGGTTCATCGACGACGACGGCGAGGACGACCACGATCCGATGGATCTCGACTTCGACCTCGGTTGAGAACGCGGTCCGGGGCCGGGGTCACGAGGCCGTGATCAACCCTTCGAGCGTTCGCACGACCACGCGGCCGGCCGTGACCAGATCGAGGGATGTCAACGGATTCTCCACCTTGCGCTGCCAGCGGGACAGCGCCTCGATGGCAGCAATCCGGATCTCCTCCACCCCGGCCGTCTGATCCAGTCCGAGCCGTTGCCAGGCCATGGTGCCCGTCGCCCCCAGGAGTTGCTCGACCTCTCGGAGGTCAGCCGGCTTGCCCTTCACCCAGCCACTGCGAACCGCGGCCAGCGTGGTCAACTCGTTGAAGGGGTGCGCACCGGCCATGATCTGTTCGATGGCCGCCTGCAACGTCGCCACACCCTGGACCTGCGGGTGCTCCATACACAGTTTCTCGACCGCCAGCAGGGCCGAACGGGCCTTGAGCACATCGGCCCGATCCATGAACAGGGTCGCCAAGACGGTCTGGAGATCCCCCAGACCGCTACGGGCCACGAGTTCGTCGGACAATTCGGCGCTCGATTCGCAGACGTTGCGGCGCAACAGGGCCAACGACAACCGGACGCCGAACAAACCGAACCGACCCAGCAGCGACTCCCGTTCCAGCGACGTGAGGGGTGTCTCGGGTCGGGCCTCGACGAAACGATCCGCCGACAACAGGTAGGGCTCCAGATCGTCCGTCGGGTGGTCGGCCAGTTGCCGGAGGGCCTTGAACTCCCACTCGGTCAAGGTTTCAGCAGTCTCGGCCAAAAGCCCGGCAACGGGAACCACGATCTGGACGAGGCGACGCAGTCGGCCATCGTCGCCGTATCGATTGGCGATGTTTCGGGCCGAGGCCATGGAGTCGAGGCGACCAGCCCCGATCTCGTCGGCCCTGGACAACACGGCGACAGCGTTCACCGGATTGGGTCGCGACACCGAATTGTCGTGGAACGCCTCGAGCAGGTTCAGATCCGAGGCATGAATGTGCTTCATCAGGTAGAGCACGGCATCAGCCGGAGTCTCGTCCTCCTCGGGATCGAGGAACTTGAAGGCTCGACTGGCAACGCCTTCGGTCAGCGAACCGACACCCGGCGTATCGATCAGGGTCAAGGATCGAAGGCTGGACGACGGCCAACTGACGTCGATCCGGTCGATCTGATCGTACGTGCGATCACCCAGTTCGACCTCGATGGCGCCATCATCGCGATGGAAGCGGGCCTGGGTCGGTGCCGAACCATCGTTGGGGTACAGGGTGACCTGATAGGTGTGTCCGTCCCGGTACCAGGTGACGATCTTGGTGCACTCGCCCGTGTCCGTCGGAGCCAGTCGTTCACCTACCAGCGCATTGAGCAACGTGGACTTCCCCGCCTTGACCTTGCCCGCGATCGCCACCCGGAGCGGACCATCCAGCCGTTCCCGAACCTGTGCGAGCCGGCTGGCGTCCGGTAGACCGCTGAAGACCCGCTCGGCATCCAGGAGCAGGGATCGGGCTTCGTTCACCAAGCCGCCGGTCATGCAGGAGCATCCTTCAAGGTCGCCACCTGTTGTCGCAGACCGTCGATTCGCTTCAATTCCGCCAGCACGTCCTTGAGACGGGCCTGACGTTCGGTCACCCCGCTCTTGGCCGCATCATTGGCGGCCCGCAGGGCTTCGGCCGTCGAGGTATGGAGTTCCTCGGCTCGACCGCTGTAGTGGTCACGGAGCTGACGTTGAATCCGTCGCAGGGTGTCCCGACTGTCCTTGTTCACCTGGAAGCTGACCTCGTCGCAGTAGCGACGGACCGTGTTCCTGGCCTGCACCCGCCGTTGATTGAGCTGGCGAACCTTCTCGTCCTTGAGGCTCTTGCGACCCATCAACAGACCCACCACCGGGGCAAAGGGCAACAGTGGGGCGGCGGCGGCCACCATGCCACCGAGCATGCCGAACATGAGGATCCCGGAATAGCTGCCCCGGAGCACGCTGAGGCCCTGACCGCCGATCGTCATGTGGGTGAGATCGACGTCGGTGTCCACCCCGACGCGGGCCAGGACGCCGGTTGGATTGTGAATGTCGAGGTCGTCGAGCAGTTCGCCGCCGGCCAGCGCGAAATGGCTTGCCACGTCCTCGCTCAACTTGCCCGAGCGTTCGGTCAGGAATCGGTAGTTGGCCACGACGTCGTAGGACACCCGGTTCACCAGCCAGGGCTCGAACTCGCTCCAGGTGTCGATCGGATCCGAGTTCTCGATCGCCTGATCGGCTTCCTGGGTGATGGCTCGAATCCGAGCCCGGAAATCGAACTCCACATCGGCATTCAGATCAGCCACGCCATCAGCAAGTGTTGTGCTCCACTTCGAAGCCTGACTCCGGAGTTCCTCGGATCGGGCCTTGGCCTGCTCCAGACGGGTCATCAGCTCTGCGGATGTCTCGGGATCCTCGAGCGCCGCCCGCTCGGCCTCGAACTGGCCCTGCAACTGGTCACAGACACCTTGGAGATCCTGATGGGCACGATGGCGCAACACCAGACCGGCCTTGCCTGCCACATCGTCGGTCAGATGACGAACGAGCGCCGCGAATCCCGACTCGGCGTTGAGCTGCTTGTCGTTTCGGCGTACGGCTTCGGTCCGCAACAGCGACGAGGCATTGAGCATCGGCAGATCGAAGCCCTCGTTCTTGAGGTGGCCCTTGTTGATCTCCATCACCCGCCGCCATGCCGGATAGAAATCGGTCTTGGTCAGGAGCGACACGACCGAAGGGCACAGATCACTGGCCTGTTTCAGGAAGTCGATCTCGGCCCGGGTGTACTCCTGCGACGCGTCGCTGACGAAGAGCGCTGCGTCGGCCACCGACAACGCACCCAGCGTCGCGGTTGCGTGGGAGGAACCCAAGCCGCCGACACCGGGCGTGTCGACCAGCACCAATCCGCTGGCCAACAGCTTCCGAGGCAGTTCGACCTCCACGCCCTTCACGATCACATCGGGATCGCTGCCCCCGAGTTCGGTGGCGTAGGCCGGCACATCATCGAAGGAGATCTCCCGCTTCACCGCTTCGCCATCGGGTTGCCCCACCGGGACGACCAGCGCGAACGCCCGTTTCTCCTCGCCGTAGCGAATGACCGTGGGCACGGCGGTGGCAATGTCGTCGTCGACCGGACACACCTTGGCATTGACCAGGGCATTGATCAGCGAACTCTTGCCCTGTTTGAACTCACCGACGACGACGACCTGGACGTCCGGTTTCCCGATCTGCTCCTGGAGCCGTTGCAGCCGATCGGCAAGATCCGTCCGTCCGTAGGCGGTCGATGCCTTCACCCCCAGGGAGAGAACGCGGCGAACATCCTCGTTGGAGTCGGATGGAGCGGCTGCGCCTGGCGCGTTGGCATTCATAGGTTCTTCCCTGGCAGAAATTCGGCAGCGAGCGTCGAGTGTAGATGACCAGCCCGGTCAACCCCGAGGTGACACCGGTCGGCCGGCGCCAGAACGGCGAAAGGGCCCCGGGATGTCCCAGGGCCCGTTTCACCTCTTCAGTTGCTGTGTGGTGATCGATGTCTCGACGATCAGTCGTCGATCTCGATGTCGTCGACCTCGACGATGGAGTCCTCGGCCTCGATCTCGGTGTCGATGTCGAAGTCCTCCGACTCATCGGTGAACGAGTCGTTGATGCTCTGATCGATGTTCTCCTCGAAGGTGGTCGTGTCGGCCGACTGCTGCTGCGTGACGTCGTTGTCCTCGTTGATCAGCGTGGTCGTGGTGGTGTCGTTGTCCTGGATCTCGGTGTCGTTGTCCTGCTGGGTGCCCGAACCGAAGTTGAGGTTGCTGTCGTCGATGGTCGAGTCCTCGACGTTGAACTGGTCACCGGAACCGAAGTTCGCAGCGTTGTCGTTGCCCTGGACCGTTGCGTTTCCATCGCCCACCACGGCGTCGCCGCCGCCGGTGTCGACATCGGTCGCAGTGTTGACGTTGCCGACGCCGCCCTGGGCCGTACCCGAACCGCTGTTGGAGACGTCCTGGTCGTTGATGGTGCTGCCACCGGTGGCGACGTTGCCGTCGATGTCCCCGTCGGTGATCACACCGGAGTTGGTACCGGTGTTGACCGGGGCGCTGTTGTCGCCACCGACCTGGACCGCTCCATCACCGGAGTTGCTCTGCACCGTGCTGCCGACCACATCACCGTCGATGGCGGTCGAACCGTCGCCGGTCACGACCGGACCCTCGATGTCGTCACCGGCCGCAACCGCTCCGTCACCGGTGGCGTTGACGTTGGTGCTGTCGATGTCGATGTCGCCGTCGAAGTCGTCGCCGACCGCTACGTCGATCCGCTGATCGAACTCGTTGATCACGCTGTTGTCTTCGTAGATCTGCGTGAGGTAATGGTTGACATTGGCCGGCACGTACTCGGCAGGAACTGCGGCGGCACCGCCCCCGGTCGAAGCGGCGGCCGATGAGCCTCCGCTGGAAGCGGCGCCTGCGGCCCCGCCGGCACCGCTGGAAGCGGCAGCCGATGAAGAAGGAGCAACCGAGGCCTGGGGTGAGCCAGCCGGAGCCGATGCAGGAGGACCGGTGTAGACCGGGGCATTCTCGAGCATGGCGACCTGCGTCTCGGCCGGGATGTTCAGCTCGTTGCTGACGTTGTAGACCGCTTGGGACATGTCGACCTGCGAGTAGTCGATTCCGTCGTAGCCATTGTCGGCAGCGAACTGCCCGTAATCGACCGACGCCTGCTCGGCAGCGGCTTCATTGCTGAAGACCTGGGCCAACAGCGCTTCGAACATTTCCTGCATTCCGCTCATTTCGGTTCCCTCCAAGTGGGGTTGTTGTGTTGTTTGTTGTTGTTCCCTTGCATTCATCAATCTAGAGAACGACGAATGATCGGGTATCGGGGAACTCCCCAGTTCCCCCAAGAGATGGTAGGGGATGGATTTCCACAGCTCCAGTGGTTCCATTTTCCCTGTTCAGGGGCCTATCCGGCAGCCTCACGGACAGTGGCCAACAGTTCGGCCCGGCTGGTGGCCCCCAATTTCTGGCGGATCTTGGCCACATGGTGTTCGACCGTCTTGGGCGAGATGTAGAGCTGGGAACCGATCTCCTTGTGGGTTCGGCCCTCGGCCACCAGCCGAGCGACGTCGGCTTCCCGCTCCGACAGTCCCAACGCCACCAGAGCGTCACCGCCCTCCTGGTCCCCCGGCTCGGCGACGAACTGACGAGCCTGCTCGAGCAGGCGTCGTGCACCCTGGGAATCCTCGCAGTCGAGCGCGGCCTGACCCACCAGACGACTGGCCTCCCACGGTTCGCCGACGGCCGCCAATTGCTGGGCCACCGCGACGACATCGGATTCGTCGACCTGTCGCCGGGCCACGGCCGCCCACGCCCGACCCGCGTCGATGCGGGCCAGGGAACGTCGGTCATTGGCTCGGAGCGACGCCAGTCGCTCGGCTCTGGATTCGAGCTCGGCACCGTTGGCGGACAGATCCTCCGCTGCGAGGGCCAACTGCAATTGCAGCCAGGCCACGCCGACCGAGGCCGGACCTTCGGCGGGAAGCCCCTGACCCTGGGTGACCAGTGCATCGACCAATGGTTCGACGCGTTGATGATGTCCCAGGCGCAGCCCTGCGGCCAGCAACTCGGTGAAGGGGTCGAGCAACAGCCAGCTGGGCGACTGCCGCACCAGCACGGGATCCGCTCGCCGCCAGGCCTCGCGCAACCGAGCGGTGTCACCCGAGCGGCGGGCCAGGGCGGCGTCGAGGGCCGCCAACAAGAACCGATCGCGCTGCTGCCAGTTCTCGCTCTCCCCGGTTCGCACGGCCTCCAGCGCATCGGGATACTTGCCATCCAACAGCCGGACATACGCCAGCAGCAGGACATGCGAAGACGCTTCGCCGGGACCACCCGTTCCGTTGTCGATAGCCAGACCGAGAAGATCGTCGGCAGCCAAGAGATCGCCGCTGAGGATGCTGGCCAATGCGGCGAGAAAGTGGGGCGTGACGCCCAACGGCAGATCGGGTCGCAGTCGATCATGATCATCCGATGCCAGCGCCAGGGCGCCCAGAGCCGGCGCAACCTGGCCCTCGGCCAATTGCGCCGTGCCCACCACCAGTCGTTCCACCAACTCGAGCATTGGACTGGTCGATGCAATCGTCGACCCTGCGGCTTCGTCGAACTCGTACTCCTCGCCCTCGGTGGTTGCGGCTTCCACATCGAACTCGGACCGATCAGGCAGCAAACCCTGACCGATCTCGGCCAACACGCCCAGCATGGCGCCGACATCACCCGCCAGGGCCCGGTCTGCGGCCTGGGACCAGCGGAGATCCCGCATGTCGAGCCCATAGCTCACCAGCAACGTGCGATCATTGGCCGCTGCCCCGACCAGTTCCAACTGGGCCGCAGCCTCGGGCGAACCCAGGTGAAACAGGGCCTCGGCCCGAACGGTTGCGACGGCGGCCGGATCCTGCGCAATCGCTTCGGCCTGACGCAAGAGATCGAGCGCCCGGGCCGGGTCGGCGGCCCGGAGGCGGGTGGCCGACGCGATCAGGGCTCGCGCCGCTTCGGGAGTACTGGCCGAACCAGCGAGAAGATGTTCGTCGGCCCGATCGGGATGGCGAACGCCGAGCACTTCGGCCAGACGATCGTGGATTCGCTCTCGATCCAGAGCCGTGAGATCTCCCAGCACCGCAGCCCGCACCAGTGCGATGAGCTGCCCCTCGGCATCGACCAGGCCGCCGGCTCGGATGGCTCGCTGCGCGTGGTCGGCATCGACGTCGTCGGGTAGCGCCCGGGCCGCGTTGGCCATGTCGAGTTCGGGGTCGACAGCCAAGACCCGGGCCAGATGCATGGCTTCGGGACCCGATCGCTCGACCCGGCGAACAACCGCATCGATCAACGACTCCCCCACGGCATCCAGATCTCCGAGCCAGCCGCTGGCGACGGCGTCATCGAGGAACCCCGGCGCGCCCGCCGTCGCCTCGTGCAGCGTGTCGACCAGTTCACCATTGACCGCTCTGCCTTGCCGGGCTGCGATCAGCCCCGCAGCGTCCTCGACGTCGAGCGAGGCCAATCGATCGGCCGTGCGGATCTCGGTCAGGAGATCGTCGAACAATCGGAGCGTGGATGACATCGGCCACGGCCGGCGGCTCGCCCACACCGAGATCGTGCTCAATCGGTCCAGGACGAGTTGCAGGCCATCGTCTTCGCACCACTGCAGGTCGTCGATGATCAGGATGTCGGGATCGGGCGAGAGTGCGTTGACGAACGCCGCTTCTCCCGGCGGCCGCAAGGGACTGCCGGTGACCCAGGCGACGTTGAGATCCGCAGCGTCGCGCTCCGCCCAGCGCCTCAGCGCATGGGTTCGTCCCGACCCTCCGGGGCCGATCACCAGACGATGGTCAGTCACGCTTGCTTCATCCAAGTCCCTCGTTCACGTTCTGGATCGATGATCCAGGCTGTTCCGACTAGCGGACCCATGATGTCCCAAAACGGGCAGCCCTGACTAGGAGACTGCTGAGCAATCGGCATGTTGGCCCTGCGGAGCAGGGCTTCGGGT
>CALACD010000179.1 GCA_937890445.1 uncultured Acidimicrobiia bacterium
GCTGGCACGCCGGTTCCTCTTACGATCGCACGCGGCGACGGGGCGCTGCTGTGGGACGTTGATGACAACGTCTACATCGACTACGCGGCCGGCATGGGCCCGATGGTCCTCGGTCACAACCATCCGGACGTGGTCGCCGCAGTTCAGCTATCGCTGTCCACCGGCCAGCTCTTCGCCGGACAGAACACCTTCGAAGCCGAGTTCGCCGAAACACTGATCGGAGCCCTGCCGTGGATCGAGAGCATCCGGATCGGCATGAGCGGAACAGAGATGGACCTCTTGGCCGTCCGGATCGCCCGGGCCACCACGGGACATAGCAAAGTGGTGCGCTTCGCCGGCCACTACCACGGATGGCTCGACCCGCTCTTCGTCAACATGGCCGTGACACCTGAACCGATGGGACCGGTTCCGCTCACGCCGGGTCAATCGGTCTCGGCCGCCTCCGACATAATCTTGTGTGAGTGGAACGACCTGGCACAGGTCGCCCAGGCGCTCGAATCCGGTGATGTCGCATGTGTGCTGATGGAGCCGGTGATGTGCAACACCGGTCTCATTCCACCGTCGGACGGCTATCTCCAGGGTGTCAAAGACCTGTGCCGCCAACACGGCGCTCTGTTCGTGGTCGATGAAGTGATCACTGGGTTTCGACTGGGCTTGACCGGAGCCCAAGGTTTGTACGGCGTCCAGGGAGACATCTCGATCTATGCCAAGGCGATCGCCTCGGGGTTCCCGCTCGCCGTGCTCGGATCCAGCACCGAGCTGTTGGCCAGCGTCGGGCGCGGAGAGGTCAACCATTCGGGCACCTACAACACAGGCGTCTCGTCGATTGCCGCTGGCATCGCCACACTCCGTGTGTTGATCGATACCGACCCGTACGCCGAAATTGACCGCCTCACGCGCCGTCTCGCCGATGGTTTCGTACAACTCGGCCAGCAGCTTGGAGTCGATCTCGCTGTCGATCACATCGGCGGCGGGCTGTTCCAGACTCGTTTCGGCAAAGCCGAACCGACTACATCGCGCGCCGACTTCGCCACCAACTCCGATGGCGCGTTGCTCGCCCGCTTCCTCGAGAACCTTCAGAATCACGGAGTGCGACCGACCAGTCGAGGCCTCTGGTTCGTATCGGCAGTGCACGATGACGACCTGGTCGACAAGACCCTCGCCGCTGCCGAACGGGCGCTCGGCGAGTCCTAGGCGCGACGACCAAGAGTATGGAGGACATGCAGTTGCGACAGTCGTACGAGCGTGATGGCTACGTCGTTCCGCTCGAGGTGATGACCCCCGGTCGAGCGGCCGAGTATCGGGCGCTGTTCGAGTCGGTCGAGGCGACCTACGCTCACGACGCCGTGGCCAGCAGGATGGTGAAGGGCTTCGCCAGCGTCGTGCTGCCCTTCGTCGACGAGATCATGCGTCTCCCATCGCTGCTCGCACCTGTCAGGAAGATCCTGGGCGACGATCTGTTGGTCATGGGAGCCAACTTCTTCATCAAGGAACCATCGACGTCGGCGTTCGTCAGCTGGCACCAGGATCTAACGTATTGGGGATACGACGACATCTCGGAGGTCACCGCCTGGGTGGCGTTGACCGAGGCCACACCGGCCAACGGCTGCATGCGGTTTATCCCGGGCAGTCACCAGCATCAGATCGTCGGTCATCACGACACGTTCGACGAGTCGAACATGTTGTCGCGAGGCCAGGAGATCTCGGTCGAGGTGAACGAGTCCGAGGCTGTCGATGCTGCACTGCGACCGGGTCAGATGTCGCTGCACCATGGGCACCTCTTTCACGCCTCGAACCCGAACTCGTCGTCCGATCGTCGGATCGGACTGGCGCTGCGGTATGTCACGCCGGCGATGAGGCAGGTTTCGGGCCAGACGCCGGTCGCCCATCTCGTCGCAGGCGAGGATCGATTCGGCAACTTCGAACTCCTGCAACCAGCCAGCGAGGTCATGGCAGACGGTGACGTCGACAACGCCCGTCGGGCAATCGCATTGCAGGAGCAGATCGGCTACGCGGGCGCCACCGACCGCGGCAAACGGATTACCTGACGCATAGCTCCCGCCACGTTGTGTCAGACACAACGTGGCGGGAGCTATGCGGCCAGGACACGGCCCGGTAGTGCGCCGGTGTGTTGCCCATCGGCGACCACCAACTCGCCGTTGACCAGCACGTACGGAACCCCTACTGCGTACTGATGCGGATTCTCGAAGGTGGCCTGGTCGGCGACCGTAGCGGGGTCGAAGACGGCGATGTCAGCGACCATGCCGTCAGCGATCAAACCCCGATCTGACATGCGCAGACGGGCAGCGACTTGCCCGCTCATTTTGTAGACCGCTTCTTCGATGGTCAGCACAGCCGTTTCGCGCACATACAGACCCAGGACCCGACTGTGTGCGCCGTACGACCTCGGATGGGGACGCCCGGCGCCCAGCGGACCTGACGCCTGGATCGCGAGACCATCCGAGCCCATCATGCCCATTGGGTGACGCAGGAACGACTTCATGTCTTCTTCAGTTCGGTAGTAGAAAATGATTCGGAGTTTCGCCTCGTCAAGTTCCATCAACGTGAGGGCGGCGTCGATCGGATCGAGATCCATCTGCTCTCCGGCCTGCTCGAAGTTCATGCCCTCGAACGCAGCAACCTCGGGTGTGTAGGCCGAGCTGACCTGGAGTCGGTCCCAGAGCCACGGCCACCCTCTGAACAGCCCGTGTTCGAGCATGTCCGATCGGATCTGCTTGCGCGTATCGGGATCGCGTAGGCGTTGCAGCAGCGCCTGGGTACCTCCAGATTGGGCCCATGTCGGGATGCATTGACTGAAGCCACTGCTGCTGGCCGCGTACGGATAGACGTCGAACGTCACGTCAAACCCGTCGGCAACGGCGTCTTCGCACACGGCAATCACGCTGTCCGCTTGCCCCCAATACGGGGGGTCGTTGACCGCCATGTGTGAGACCTGGACGGGTACGTTTGCGCGCCGACCGATCTCGATCGCTTCGGCGACACCCTTGATGTGGTAGCCGGCCCACAGCCGGATATGGCTCGTGTAGAAGCGGCCCGGGTAGAACGCCATCGCTTCTGCCAGCGCAACGACCTCGTCGGTATCACCGTATGCACTCGGTGCCAGGGTGAGCCCGGTCGAGAGTCCGTATGCGCCTTGCTCCATCGCCTCGGCGACCAAGCGCTGCATCGCCCTGATGTCGTCAGGCGTCGCCTGGCGATCTTCGAACCCCACGACGGCACCCCGTAGTGCACCATGGCCGACCAATGGCGCAATGTTGATCCCGAGGCCACGTTCGGCAGCTACATCCCGATAGCCAGCGAGGTCAGTCCATGTCCAGTCGACCTCTTCGCCATGGAGTCCACTCATCATCTCGCGGATGGCATCGGCCCCGTCCGGTGCCACCGGATATGGGCTGTATCCACAGTTCCCGCTGACCTCGGTGGTCACCCCTTGGCGCACCTTGCTCATGCCTTTGGGCTCGATGAGCAGACTCAGGTCTGAATGGGTATGGATGTCGATGAATCCGGGCGAGACCACCATTCCGGTTGCATCGATGGTGCGCGCGGCCTCAACGTGTGCAAGATTACCGACGCTCACGATACGTTCGCCAGAAATCGCTACATCGGCGGAGTAACCCGGTCGGCCACTTCCATCGACGATACGGCCGTTGGCGATCAGCAGATCGATCATTCGACCATCCTAGCTCATCGCCGAAATGACGGTTGACGAGGGTCAGTGACTCTCCCGCGAGATAACGGAACCACTCGACCCGACGAGGAAATCGAGGTCGCAACCGGTGTCCGCCTGGGTGACGTGGTCGATGTAGAGGCGGTACCAGCCGCGCGTGGCAACGGGCGGAGGCGCCCGCCACTCGATCCGGCGGCGGTCGAGTTCGGCGTCGTCGATGTCGAGTGTGAGCCGGCGCCCGGGCACATCGAGTGTGATCAGATCACCGGTCTGCACCAAGGCGAGCGCGCCTCCAACCGTCGACTCGGGGGCGGTGTGGAGCACCGTGGTGCCATAGGCGGTGCCACTCATGCGGGCGTCGCTGATGCGCACCATGTCGGTCACGCCTTGCCGGAGCAACTTGACAGGCAGCGGCATGTTGCCGACCTCTGGCATCCCCGGATAACCCCGCGGGCCGCATCCTCGCAACACCATGACGGTGTCCGCGGTGACATCGAGATCTGGATCGTCGATGCGGGCCTTGAAGTCCTCGATTGTGTCGAACACCAGGGCTGGCCCCGTGTGGGTGAGCAGTTCGGGCGAAGCGGCGGACGGCTTGACCACTGCACCTTGCGGACACAGATTGCCGCGCAGTACCGCTATGCCAGCCTCCGACATGATCGGGTCGGCCATCGT
>CALACD010000180.1 GCA_937890445.1 uncultured Acidimicrobiia bacterium
CAGATCGTCGACCGAGATGCCGAGCTCGTCCAACACGTCGCGAGCAATCGCGACACGCTGACCCCGGTGCCCCTCGAAGGTGCCCGGTCCACCGTTGACGCGCTCGGCGATGCGAGCAGAGACGTCGGCCAGACGCTCTTCGGCCTCGGTTGCATCCAACCGACCGTCGGCAACGGCCTCATCGATTCGGGACTCGGCCTCTCCCACCAGTGCTGCCACCAGTTCGTCGGTCGAGACGCCATTGGCCTCGGCGATGTCGGCCAGTGTCTGGCCTTCCTCGAACGCCGCCCTGAGCTCACTGCGGCTCAGACCGAGGAGCTCCTCCAGCACGGCTCCTCGGTCACCCAGACCTCGGTGACCGGGGCCGGGCTCGCCATCGCGGTGCTCGACCATGATGGCATCCGAGGAGCTGGCCGAGTCCTGCGCGCTGGCCAACCCGATCGGGGCCAGTACGGATCCGACGATGAGACCGCCGGTCACGAGTGCGACCGGAAGGCCGAATCGCCTGGCCGCGCTCTTCTCCGGGTTCGGCCCGGCGTTCGGCTGCGTGGGTTCACTGATCATGCTGGATCCTTTCGTTGTGGTCCGGGGGTGGGACCGCTTCGGTGTGGAATCAGCATCGGCGGTTCGTGTTAGGGACGCGTGATGATCCGCCCAGCATTCAGCCAACAAGCACCGACCATCCGGTGGTATCCCGGGCCAGACCGCAAAACGAAGAAGGCACCCGACACCAAAGGTGTCGGGTGCCGTTCGTTGAGTACCGGAGCCTGTGCTGCCGGCTCTCCGGGCCGAATCAGGCCAGTGCGGAACAGACCGTGTTGGTCATCAGCGTTGCCACCACGTAGGGGTCGGCATTGGCATTGGGACGACGGTCCTCGATGTAGCCCTTCTGATCCTGAGCAACCTGCCACGGGATCCGAATCGACGCGCCCCGGTCCGACACGCCATAGCTGAACTGGTCATAGCGCTGGGTCTCATGGGCACCCGTCAGACGGTCCTCGATGCCATGGCCGTAGCCAACCAGGTGTTCCTCTGGCTTACCGGGGGCCCCGATTGCCTCGCAGGCGGCGATGATCGGGTCGTAGCTCTCTCGCATGGCCTTGGTCGAGAAGTTCGTGTGCATGCCGGCGCCATTCCAGTCACCCTTCATCGGCTTGGCGGCAATGGAGATCTCGATGTTGTGCATTTCCGCAACCCGATACAGCAGGTAGCGAGCCATCCAGAGATGGTCACCGACTTCAACGGTATCGGCCGGGCCGATCTGGAATTCCCACTGACCGGGCATCACCTCGGCGTTCGTGCCCGAAATCTTCAGTCCGGCTTCGATACAGGCCGTGGTGTGCTCCTCGACCAGTTGACGGCCGTGGATCTTCACTGCACCGACGCCGCAGTAGTAGGGGCCCTGAGGGGCGGGGAAACCGTTCGGCGGGAAGCCTGCCGGCCAGCCGGTGGTCATGTCGAGCATGGTGTATTCCTGCTCGAGACCGAACCAGGGCTCCTGGTCTCCGTATTTGGCCAACGCTTCGCGTGCAGCGGCACGGGTGTTGGTGGGATGCGGGGAGAGATCGGCGGTCAGAGCCGTCTCGCACAGCACCAGAATGTTGTCGCCGCCGCGAAGAGGGTCGGGACAGGTGAAGGCTGGTTGCAGGACGACATCGGAATTGTCACCGCTTGCCTGGTTCGTACTCGAACCATCGAAACCCCAGATGCCCGGCTCGTCGCCGTCGGCAAGGATCTTGGTCTTGGATCGCACCTCCGGGGTCGGCTCGGTGCCGTCGATCCAGATGTACTCGGCCCTATAGGTCATGTCTTCTCCGACTCTTCGTAATGGGATTCAGCAAACAGTTAATGCGGTCAAGCTTCCTGTCACAATGGCGGAATGTGAACGGAGTGTGAAACGAGTCTGCGTAGGTGACGTCCGCGACTGACGCTGGTAACACTCTTGGTGTGAATCCACAGAATGACTACGTGCTGCACGCTGTCGAGGAACGAGGTGTGAAACTCATCCGACTCTGGTTCACCGACGTCCTCGGTCAGCTCAAGTCCGTCGCGATCTCTCCGGCAGAGCTCGAGACGGCCCTGGAAGAGGGTCTCCATTTCGACGGATCGTCCATCGACGGTTTCAGTCGGGTCCACGAGTCGGACGTCCTCGCCCGGCCCGATGCCAGCACCTTCGAGCTGCTCCCGTGGGCCGACGGGGGGTCTACCGGTCGGATGTTCTGCAACATCTTCAACCACGATGACACCCCGTTCGAGGGCGATGCCCGTCACGTGCTCCGACGCAACCTCGAGCGGGCCCAGGACGCCGGCTACTCCTTCTTCACGGCTCCCGAAATGGAGTTCTTCTACTTCGCCGACGGCGACCCTTCGCGGCTGCCAAAGCCGCTCGACTCGGGTGGCTACTTCGACCTGACGACCAGCGACGTTGCCTCGGATCTTCGACGGGAGACCATCTCGGTCCTGGAGAAGATGGGCATCCCGGTCGAATATTCCTTCCATGAGGATGCCCCCAGCCAGCACGAGATCGACCTGCGTTACACCGACGCCATGACCATGGCCGACCAGATCATGACCTTCCGGCTCGTGGTGCGCGAGTTGGCCCTGGAGCGAGGCCGCTTCGCCAGTTTCATGCCCAAGCCACTGGCTGGCATGCAGGGTTCCGGAATGCACCTTCACCTGTCGCTCTTCAAAGATGACATCAACGCTTTTCACGCTGACGATGCGCAGTATTCGCTCAGTGAGACGGGTCGGATGTTCACCGCCGGACTTCTGCGTCACGCCCGAGAGATCACGGCAGTGACCAACCAGTTGGTGAACTCCTACAAGCGGCTGGTGCTCGGCTACGAAGCCCCGATCTGGGTCAGTTGGGCCCAGAACAATCGATCGGCCCTGGTCCGCGTACCGGTCACACGCCCCGACAAACACAGTTCGACACGTATCGAGTACCGCGCTCCGGATCCGAGCTGCAACCCGTACCTCTCCTTCTCGGTCATCTTGGCTGCAGGCATGAAGGGCATCGAGATGGGGTATGAACTGCCCGACGAAGTGACCGAGAACCTGTTCGAACTCGATGTTCACCAGGCCAAACGGCTCGGGGTCGACCTACTACCGGCATCTCTGGCCG
>CALACD010000181.1 GCA_937890445.1 uncultured Acidimicrobiia bacterium
TGCCGTTCTCGCATGCGGCACCCAGCGCCCGGATGCTCGCCGATTTCATCAAGGCCCAGGACCGGCTCGACGACCCCGGAAACCTCGACGACCCCGGAAACCTCGACGACCCCGGAAACCTCGACGACCCCGGAAACAAGGATTGCTGATGCTTCCCCTCGATCATCTCCTCGTGCTCGACCTCACGGCCTTTCGTGCTGGACCGACGGCGGTGCGTCAGCTGGCTGACTGGGGAGCTCGCGTCATCACCATCGAGCGGCCACCGGCAGATGGAGGAGAGAACGCAGTCGGCGCCCGGCTCGGGTCCGACTTCCAGAATCTTCGACGCAACAACGAGTCGCTCACGCTCGACCTGAAACAACCCGAGGGCAAGGCGGTGTTCCTCGAACTGGTGACGCGGGCCGATGTCGTGGTCGAGAACTTCGCCCCCGGCGTCACGAGCCGCCTCGGCCTCGACTGGGAGTCGCTCCGGGTCGTCAATCCGCGCCTGGTGTACGGAAGCATCTCCGGCTTCGGGCAGGTTGGCCCGTGGTCTCATCGACCGGGCTATGACCAGGTTGCGCAGGGCATGTCCGGGTTGATGTCGGTGACCGGTCTTCCCGGCCAAGGACCGGTTCGATCCGGCCATGCGGTCGCGGACAGTTCGTCCGGCATCTACCTGGCGTTCGGAATTCTGATGGCGCTCATTCGTCGTGATCGCACGGGCGAGGGGTCCTGGGTGCGCACGTCGTTGCTGGAGTCGTTGGTGGCGATGATGGACTTCCAGGCTGCTCGGGTGCTGATGGAAGGCGAGGTGCCACAACAGCAGGGGAATCACCACCCGACGGGAGTTCCCATGGGCACCTTCCCCAGCGCCGATGGCGTGTTCAACCTGGCGCCGGGCACCAACGCACATTTCCGTTCGGTGTGTCAGGTCCTCGGCCACCCCGAATGGGCCGATGACGAACGGTACGCCCAACCCGGGTCGCGCCGAAAGCGACGCGAGGAGGTGAACGAGATGATCGCCGCGGTGACGATCACGAGATCGGCCGAGGAATGGATCGACGCCTTCCTGGCGGTCGGGGTGCCGTCGGGCCCGGTCCTGGATCTCGGACAGATGTTCGCTCATCCCCAGGTGCAGGCGCTCGGTATCGCCCAGCCCGTCGATCATCCCGAGTTCGCCGATGCCGCCGTTGTCGGCCAGCCCCTGACGTTCGGCGATGGCGTCGGAGACCGGGGGGTGCGGCGGGCCGCGCCGTCGCTGGGCGCGCACACCGAAACGATCCTGGCCGAGCTGGGACGTACGAGCGAAGAGGTGGCCTCGATGCGAGAACGCCACATCATCTGACCGAGAGCCGTGGTGGAAGGCGACGGGCGCCGGGTCGACCTGCGATGCTGGAGCTGGTTGCCGTCCAGGCGACCGCATACGCTGGCATTCATCGACCTCAGGGGGACGCAATGCATGACCTGGTGATTCGCAACGGCACGATCGTTGACGGGACGGGCACTCCGGCCCGATTGGCCGACGTCGCCATCGATGGTGAACGCATCACGGTTGTCGGTGACGTCCCCGACGAGGGACGAGAGGAGATCGACGCCACGGGGCTGATCGTCACGCCCGGCTTCGTCGACATCCACACGCACTACGACGGACAGGTCGTGTGGGATCCCGCTGTGACGCCGTCGTCGTGGCATGGCGTCACCTCGATCGTCATGGGCAACTGCGGTGTCGGGTTCGCCCCGGTGCGACCCGATCGACACGAGTTCCTCATCAGCGTCATGGAGGGCGTCGAGGACATCCCGGGCGCAGCGTTGGCCGAAGGCGTCGACTTCACGTGGGAGTCGTTCCCCGAGTACCTCGATGCCGTGGAGGCGATTCCGCATGCGATCGACATCGGTGCGCAGATGCCGCATTCGGCCCTGAGGGTCTATGTCATGGGCGATCGTGGTCGTGATCACACCGAACCCGCCACCGAGGACGAGATCGCAACGATGCGTAGGTTGACGGCCGAAGCGCTCGACGCCGGCGCGCTCGGATTCACCACCTCGCGCACCATCAATCATCGTGACAAGGACGGCAACCAGATACCGACCCTGAGCAACGCTCCAGCCGAGCTGTGGGGCATTGCCCGGGCCTTGGCCGACAAGGGCTTCGGCCACCTCGAGATCGTGTCCGACTTCGTCGATCTCGACACCGAGTTCGAGATCTTCCGAGGGATGGCCGATGCCGGCGACGCGCCGCTGTCGATCTTGCTTGTCCAGAACGATCAGAGTCCGGACCATTGGCGAGAGGTCCTGGACCGCATCCAGGACGCCCGGGTCGATGGCGTCGACCTCACCGCCCAGGTCGCGATTCGGCCCGTGAGTCTGCTGTTGGGGCTCCAGTCGTCCATGCATCCGTTCATCACCTGCCCGACCTATCGCGCCGAGCTCGCGCACCTGGACTTGGACGACCGAGTGGAGCGGATGCGCGATCCCCGGATGCGAGCCACGTTGATCGACGAACATGCCAAGCGGACCCGGGGCATGTCCGGGCTGGTTGCGCAGTCGTTCCACAAGATGTTCCCGCTCGGCGATCCTCCGGACTACGAACCAGCGGCCGAGGACAGCATCCTGGGACGAGCTCGGGCCGCCGGCGTCGAACCGGTGCAGATGGCCTACGACATGTTGTTGGAGCGCGACGGCCGGGAGCTCATGTTGTTCCCGCTGGCCAACTACAGCAACGGCAATCACGACGTCGTGCGCGAGATGAACCTGGCCGAGGGGACGGTCCCCGGCCTCTCCGATGGGGGCGCTCATTGCGGTGTCATCTGCGACGCCAGCTTCCCGACCTACATGCTCACCCACTGGGCCCGAGACCGTCAGCGAGGTGAGGGTCTGCCGTTGGAGCTCGTCGTGCAGCGTCAGAGCCGGGACACCGCGCGGCAGGTCGGGCTCCGTGACCGGGGCACGCTCGAGGCGGGCATGTTGGCCGACATCAACGTGATCGATTTCGATGGCCTCACGCTGCGGGCGCCGGAGATGGCCTACGACCTGCCGGCCGGAGGTCGCCGACTGATCCAGAAGGCCGAGGGTTACCGAGCGACCATCAAACGGGGAGAGATCATCGCTCGCGACGACGCAGCGACCGGCGCCATGCCCGGCCAGTTGATCAGGGGCCCCCAACAAGCCTGATCGAGCACCCGACGTCGGTCAGGGAACTCGTCGCAGACGTCGGATGCTGCCGTCGCCGTCGCAGCCGACGAGCACGGCATCACCGTCGGTCAACAGCGGCGAGAAGCTGTGTGGAGTGCGAGCCCCGACGACCGCGGGCCCGAGCGGCACGTTGGTGGCCACGTCGCTTCGTTGCCGAGACACCGGATCGATGGCGACCAGAGCACGCCGGTCAGGTTCTGCGACGACGACGGTGGGGCCGAGGAGAGCGATGCCGTGAGGATCGGAGATCCCGTCGATCGATGCCACGACGTCTCCGTTTCGCACCGCGGTGACCCCACCCGAACGGGTGACCCAGAAGGTGCCGTCGGCAGCGACGGCCACCGCCCGGGGGCGGTCGAGGCCGGTGAGCACCACCTCGATGCGACCCTCGCCGTCGAGGTGGAGCAGTCGCCCTCGGCCTCGTTCGACCACGATCGCACCGCGATCGGGTGCGGTCAGGATTGCCGTGGCATCATCGAGTCGCCCGGCGACGGAGTCCAATCGACCGTCGACCCGTCGCCGCAACACCTGCCCTCGCACCAGCAAGATCAGCGGGTCGCCCTCGTGATTCGCCACGTCGATCGCCATGCCCGGCAAGTCGGCCAGCAGGCTCATGATGACCCGGGTCCGGCCCTCGGAATCGATCTGGTTGACAGCCAGGGCGTCGGCGCTCAGGAGCGAGCCGTCAGGGAGGCGGTCGAGACCGAACGGACCGATCAGGCCCGACGGCGACAGGACTCGTTCTCTCCCGTTGGTCACCTCGGCCACACGGCCGTCGGTGAAGTGGGAGACGAAGAGTCGGCCGTCCTCGGCGATGGCGAAGTTGTCGATGCCAGGGTGGACCTCGGCCAAGGTCTCCCGGCCGCCGGTGCGTAGGTCGATTCGTGTGAGTCGACCCGCTGCGGCTTCGGAGGTCAACAGTCGGCCCTGGCTGTCGAACTTCACCGCAGTCGGTGTCGAGAGATCGCGGAACCTGCGCTCCAACGAACGGCGTTCGAGGTCGTACCGCCAGATCTCTCCGGCCAGGACCTGGGGAAACCAGAGCGCACCGTCGGGTCCCATCGCCAGCGCGTTGGGCATGGCCAGATCATCGGCCAGCACCACGGGCGCGGCCTGGCCGGTGGGATCGAGCTCCAGCAATCGTCCGCCGGGTCGGAACTCGTCCACGAACAGCCGGGTACGGTCGTGGCTGACCGTCATGCCGTTCACGGCCGGCAGATCATCGCGCACGGTCCGATAGCTGCCATCCGGTCGACGGGCCGACACCGTGGCGTTCATCGGTTCGGTGGCGAAGAAGGTCCCGTCGACACCGAAGGCGCCATCGTCGGGGGCGACGATGCCGGCCCCGAGCGCGGCGTACCGCTGATGGTCACCCGTGTCGACATCGATGGCGGTGACTTGCGAACCGAAGACCTGGGTGACCATCAGTCGTCCGTCGGGCGACCAGACGATGCCGTTGGCGCCGCCCAGCCGGGACGGACCGGTGACCTCGTCGAGGGCGTAGCCGGAGCCGATCTCGACGAGGTCGTCGACGTAGGTCGCCCAACGATCGGTCATCAGTCGAACACGATCACCGAACGGGTGACGGCACCCGCTTCGAGATCGGCCAACGCGGCATCGATCTCGGTCAGGGGTCGCCGGATGTCGATCATGGCATCGAGGTCGAGGCGACCTTGTCGGTAGAGCTCGAGGTAGTGGGGAGCGTCGATGTGGAAGCGATTCGACCCCATGATCGACCCCGTGAGCGTTTTCTCGACGTACAGGTGGCCAGGTTCCAGCACCAGCTTCTGTCCTTGGGGAATGGCGCCGACGATCACCGCCTTGCCCCGTGGTGCCAACGCATAGAAGCAGCTCGCGGCCAGATCGACGTTTCCGACCGCATCGAAGGCGAAGTCGACGCCACCGCCGCTGAGCGCTTTGATCTGGCGAACCACCGACTCCTCACCGGGCAGGATGGTGTGGGTTGCGCCGAAATGCTTGGCGCTCTCGAGCTTGTGCTCCAGGAGGTCGATGGCGATGATCTGCCGAGCGCCGGCAAGACGAGCACCCTGGATGACCGAGGCTCCCACGCCACCGCACCCGAAGACCGCGACCGACGATCCCGGGGTGACCTGAGCGGTGTTCAACGCCGCGCCCACACCGGTGGTGACGGCGCACCCGATGAGGGCAGCGCGATCGAGGGGGATGTCGTCATCGATCTTCACCACGGCCCGTTCGTGGAGAAGCATCATCTCGCTGAAGCCGGACAGGTCGGCGAACTGCTTCAGCTCGACGCCTTCCAGGGATAAGCGGGGGGGAGCCCCCTTGGGACGCATGCAGAAGCGTCGATCGGAGCAGAGGTGGGGGCGGCCCAACATGCATTGCTTGCAACTACCGCAGAACATCGACGTGCACGCAATGACGTGATCGCCGACCTTCACCGAACGCACGTCGGATCCCACTGCCTCGACGACACCTGCCGGTTCGTGACCAGGCACGGTGGGTGTCGGCCCACCGATGGAACCCTGCATGAAGTGCAGATCGCTGTGGCAGACGCCGCAGGCGACGGTGCGGACGAGGACTTCGTTCGGTAGCGGATCGTCGACGTCGATCTGTTCGAGCGTGAGCTCGCTTCCAACTTCCCGGAACACCGCTGCAGTTGCTTTGACCATGACGGCAGTCTTCCAGAGATGCGCCTGCAGGTCAGCTTCGATCGACGATCGGTTCCCGACCGGACTCGACCATTCTGCCCAACCAGTCGTTCAGGTCGCGGCGAGCCTGACGCGACACCGCGGCCTGAGGGGCGAAGCCCTCGAACCCGTGAGGAGCGCCGGGGTAGACACGGAGCTCGACCGGTACCCCGGCGTGGTTGAGGCGGAGGGCGTAGTCGATGTCCTCATCGACGAAACCATCGAGGCTCCCAACCATGATGTAGGTGGACGGCAGACCCTCGAGGTTCGTTGCCCGAACAGGCGCGGCTTGGGGTGGGACATCGTCGCGTCCGAACAAGGGACCGAGATAGGAGCTCCAACCGAACTCGTTGGATGCCGGCGTCCACACGGGTACCTCCCACCCGGCCGACACGGTGCTGCGTGTGTCGTCGAGCATCGGGTAGATCAGCAGCTGGTAATCGAGGTCGAACTCGGCTCGGTCCCGGACGACGAGACCGAGGGCAGCGGCCAAGCCTCCGCCCCCGCTGGGGCCACCGATGCCGACCCGCCCGATGTCGATGCCGAGCTGGGCGCCGTGTTCCTTGATCCACGCCAGACCCGCGTAGCAGTCCTCGATCGCAGCCGGATAGGGGTGCTCGGGGGCCAAGCGATACTGGACCACCACGCCGACGATCCCGAACCGCTGACACCAGCGATCGAATCGGACATCGTCTTGTTCGGGCGCACCCAGCACGTAGCCGCCGCCGTGCATCCAGAACAGGCACGGCACATCTCCGACGGTTTCGACTGCCCGGTGGACACGCAGCCGGATGTCGGGGGCGCCCGCAGGGCCCGGTACGAGGATGTCGGTACGGGTGACGGCCTCCGACAGGGGGATCTGCTCGTTCACCAACCCGCTGCTGGCTCGGATCCTGTGCAGGGTCTCGGCTGTCACGGTGCCCAACGGGGGCCCGGCCTCCAAGGCCGCTCTCACTTCGGGGTCATAGAACAGTTCGGGGCTCATCGTTGCCGACGCTAGCTCTGGGTGGGTTGCGTGGCGAGCACACGCGACGACTCGGGTCGGGCTCAGGTGCCGCCGACACTGATCGTGAGACGGCCGCCGGGATGGAGCGAGCAGAAGCCCTCGAGCGTGGCCACTTCGGAGAAACGTTGCTCGAGGCGTTGCCCCGGCTCGACTCGGTACGGGCCGACCTGGTGTCCGACGCTGTCTTCGTTGACGACGATCAGTTGGTCGCGAAGCCGAAAGCTCAGTTCGCTCGGGAACAGCTCGACGTCCTCCCCGGCGTCGAGCCGTTGCGCGGTACCCTCCGGGATGACGATCATGTGCTCCGCCCCCTCGCGAGGGCCGATCCATTGGCTGAGCCCGATGGCGGTGACCACCATGAGCGCACCCGCCAAGGCGAACAGCATGACGATCGAACGCGGTGATCCAGTCGCAGACTGACGCGCTCTCGGTGCGCTGGTTCGGTCAACCACGAGTCGGAGTGTAATGTCCGTATGTTCGGTGTGCAGCACGGCACCCGCAGAAGTCGAGGGGACGGTCAGTGAAAGCAATCGTGAAGGCGCCCGCCGTGGAACTGGGACGCATGGCCGAGCCCGAACATGGATCGGTGGATCTGGAGGTCGTGCAGAAGCGCACGATCCGGACACTTCTCGCCAGCCAGATCTGTGGCGGTATGGGCCTGGTGTCGGGCTATTCGGTCACGGCGTTGTTGGCCGACGACTTGACGGGGAGCAAGACGCTGGCCGGGCTGTCCGCTGCCTGCCTTTCCATCGGAGCTGCCGCCTCCTCGTTTCCGTTGGCCCGCATCATGGCCCGATCGGGCCGCCGACCGGGTCTTCGGTTGGGCTATCTGCTGGGAGCGGGCGGGGCGTTCTTCGCCGTTCTGGCCGCCGTCACCGGGTTCTTTCCGCTGCTTCCGATCGGCGTGGCCGGTATCGGTGCCGGGAACGCAGCCAACATGGCGACTCGCTACGCGGCCGCTGATCTGGCTCGACCGGAGCGCCGAGCGCAGTCGATCGGTCTCCTGGTGTGGGCGACGACCATCGGTTCTGGCTTCGGCTCCCTCGTGTCGCTGTCGGTGTTCGACCCGGCCGGACGCCGTCTGGGTTTGCCCGACTACGGGGGATCGTTTCTGGTCGGCGCCCTCCTGTTCCTGGTCGGTGCTGCGATCATCGAAACTCGCCTCCGTCCCGATCCGCTCGTGCTCGCCGGTGGCGTCGGGAACACCGAGGCCGAAGGCCGACTTCCGTTCCTGGCGTCCATGTCGCTCATCCTGGCTCACCCAAAGGCCCGCTTGGCAGTGCTCGCCATGATGATCAGCCAGGCCACGATGGTGGGAACGATGACCCTCACACCGCTTCACATGAGAGACGGGGGTCAGTCGAACGCAGCCATCAGCATCATGTTGTTCAGCCACATCATGGGCATGTACGCCCTGAGTCCGTTCATCGGTCGACTCGCCGACACGGTTGGACGCTTCCCGATGTTGATCCTGGCCGGAGCCCTGTGCACGGCGGGCGCCGTCTGGGCCGGTACGACACCGGGTGACGAACTGTTCGGGCTGACCGCGGGCCAGACCTTGCTCGGTCTGGCCTGGTGCTTCGGCATCATTGCCGCCAGTGGACTGCTCACCGACTCGTTCCCCGTGACGCAACGGGCCAGCATCCAGGGCGCCGGCGACCTGTGCATGGCAACCTTTGGAGCTGC
>CALACD010000182.1 GCA_937890445.1 uncultured Acidimicrobiia bacterium
GTCTGGTCCGCGAGGTGTTGATCGCCGCGACCCTCGGCACCAGCGGCGATGCGTTCCGAGCGGCCATGCGCGTGCCCAACATCATCCAGAATCTTCTTGGTGAGGGAGCATTGGGCGCATCGTTCGTCCCCGTCTACGCCAAGCTCGTCGAGGAGCGCAACGACGCCGAGGCCCGACGAGTGGCCGGAGCAGTGCTGGGGCTGTTGTCGGCCGCGATTGCGCTGATCGTTGCCTCGCTGGTCCTGCTGGCCGACCCGATCGTCTCGATCCTGGCCAGCGGCCTCACCCCCGCCACCCACGAGTTGGCGGTCTCGCTGACTCGAATCACCTCGTTGGGCGTCGGCATGCCGGGAATCTCGGCCTGGGGTCTCGGCATCCTGAACTCACATCGCCAGTACTTCCTCGGATATGCGGCTCCAGCACTGTGGAACCTTGTCCAGATCCTCCTGCTGCTGGGCGTCGCCCTGATCGGCCTGGTACGTGACAGCGGGCCCGACAGCGAGACGGTCGCCACGTGGCTGGCGATCGCCGTCGTGGTCGGCAGCTTCCTGCAGATGGCCGTCATGGTGCCTCGGGTGCGCGTCCTGACCCAAGGGGTGACCCCACACCTGCGTCGTGAGGGCGAAACCCGTACCGTCCTGCGGCGTTTCGTGCCCGCGGTCGGGGCCCGCGGCATCATCCAGATCTCCAGCCTGGTAGACCTCACCCTGGTCAGCTATCTGGCTGCTGGGGGCTTGTCGATCTGGGCGCTGGCGCTACCGCTCTACCTGTTGCCGATCGGCATCTTCGGCTTCAGCGTTGCGACGACCGAGCTCACGGAGATGTCGCGACAGTCCGACCGAGCCGACGTCGTCGCCGGCCGGGTGCGCCTCGGTCTACGCAAAGTGCTCCTGCCGGCCGGTCTGTCTTCGGCACTGCTGTTGTTCGGTGGCACGGCCGTGGCCGCCACCCTCTTTCAGTGGCCCAACGAGTTGTTCGGGAGCAACACGTTCGATGCCGACGATTCGATCGTGCTGGGCTGGACGCTGGCCGCCTATGCCCTGGCCTTGCCGGCGAGCATGTCGGCCCGAGTCACCCAGAACGCACTGTATGCCTTGGGCGACGTTCGTAAGCCGGCCCAGATCGCCCTGATCCGGCTCGGGGTCAGCACGGCGTGCGCGGTTCTGATCATCTTCCAGGCCGATCGCATCACCGTGCTCGATGGTGTGATCTCGGGCTGGGACCAGCTACCGATGTGGCCCCCGTGGGAGCCCCTCGACCACACCATTCGGGAAGCCCCGGTTGCCGTGCACTTCGGGCCGGTCGGTCTCGGCATCGCCGCCATGGTCGCGTCCTGGACCGAATGGGCGCTGTTGCGGCGAGCCTTGAGCAGGCGGGTCCACGAACCGATCCGTTCGGGGCTCGGCGTGCCCGTGCTGGCCGCCACTCTCGGGGCCGGCGTCACCGTTTGGGCGTTGCAGGAAGCACTGCCCTTCGGAGCGCCCGTCGAAGGAGTGGTCATCGGTGTGGTGGGCCTCGCCGCGTACATCGGAGCGCTTCGTTTCCAGGGTCTCAAGCCGCTCGCCCGCTGATCCTGCGAGGACATGACCAGGTTGTTGTGAGGCACCGTCCACGGCGATGATCCGTCGTGGCTAAGCTCTGGATCATGTTCAAGCTCATGAAGCGGTGGTGGAGTTACACGACAGCGAAACTGACGGGGAAGTTCAACGAGAACGCCGACCCCAAGGTTCAGCTCGAACAAGCGATTCAGGAGGCGCAGGATCAACATCGCCGCCTCAAGGAACAGGCGGCCAATGTCATCGCCAACCAGAAGCAGACCGAGATCCGGCTCAACCGAACCATGGAGGAGTACGAGAAGATCGCGGGGAATGCCAAGCAGGCCGTGCTCATGGCCGACGAGGCTCAGAAGCGTGGCGACCAGGCCAAGATGACCGAGTACACGGGTGCAGCTGAGTCGTTCGCCAATCGAATGATCGCCCTGGAACGCGAAGTCGAGGACCTCAAGTCGCTCCATCTGCAGGCGTCGCAGGCTGCTGACCAGGCAAAGGCAGCCGTCAACCAGAACTCCTCGATGCTCCAGAAGAAGCTGAGTGAGCGTCAGCAGCTGATGTCCCAGCTCGACCAGGCCAAGATGCAAGAACAGCTCAACGTGGCGATGTCATCGCTCAACGAGACGGTCGGCGACGACGTCCCGACCTTCGACGAGGTCCGAGCCAAGGTCGAGAGTCGTTACGCCAAGGCCAAGGGAATGTCGGAGCTCAACTCGGCATCGGTCGAAGGTCGCATGCTGGAGGTCGAGCAGGCCTCGCTCAATGTCGAGGCCCAGGGCCGGCTGAGCGAGATCCGGGCCCAGCTCGGTCTCGACGCTGCACCCGCCGAGGCCCCGCAGGTGCAGGCCGAAGGCGAAGCAAGCTGACCTGATCCGGGCCGTCGGGCTAACGAGGGAGCAACACGAGGTCGTCTCGATGGACGACCTCGTCGGTCAAGTGGTCCGGAACTTCGGAGGTCTTGTGGCCCCGGTTGAGTTCGATCTCGGTGCTCGACCAGCGCACCATGGCCTTGGCGAACACCACACCGGCGCCATCGGCGATCTCCACGGCATCGTCGGCATCGAACTTGCCGACGACGCCGGTGATGCCCGCGGGCAGCAACGATCGATGATGGTCGACCAGCGCGTGGCGGGCGCCGTCGTCCACCAACACTCGCCCTGCGGCCGGGAGCGCGAAGCCGATCCAGAGTTTGCGAGCGGAGAGACGCTGATCCCGCGCTCGAAACGTCGTTCCCACACCGGGGACCCCGGCGACGGCGTCGAGGACGACGTTGGTTCGCCCGGCGAATGCGATCACGGTCTCCACCCCGGACCAGGTCGCTATCTTGGCCGCCGCCAGCTTGGATGCCATCCCGCCTCGACTCTGGGCTGACCGCGCTCCCCCCGCGGCGTCCTCCAATGTCTGATCGATCTCGGCGATCTCCTCGATGAGCGAGGCCGAGGCGTCGAGTCTCGGGTCGGCAGTGAACAGCCCTGCGGTATCGGTCAGCAGTACCAGCTTCTTCGCTTCGACCAGGTGAGCCACGAGCGCCGCCAGACGATCGTTGTCACCGAAGCGGATCTCGTCATCGGCAATGGCATCGTTCTCGTTGATGATGGGCACCACACCCAGCTCCAGGAGCGCGTGAAGGGTCCCTCGGCTCTTGAGATAGCGGCGGCGCAACATGAAGTCGGTGGGAGCCAGCAAGACCTGCCCACCCAGAAGGCCCTCGGCACCCAGCGCCACCTCGAATGCTCGCATCAGCGAGGTCTGGCCGACTGCCGAGGCGGCACGCAAGACCGCGGCGTCGCGGACCTGCCCAGATCGCAGCCCCAGTTGGGGCAGACCGGCTGCGATTGCGCCACTGGTCACCACGACCACGGCCGAACCGTCGTTCCGGCAGGCTGCCACCTCGGCTGCAAGCTTCGACAGGCTGGCGGAGTCGATGGCACCGTCGGAGCCAACCACCGACGAGGAACCGATCTTGACGACGATGATCGGACGGGTCGTGCGCCCTTCTTCGGTCGAGGAACTCACAGATCCTCTTCGTACTCGAATTCGAAGTCGCCGATGCGGACCGTCTCGCCCTCACGGATACCGGCTCGTTTGAGCGCCTTGGTGACACCGATCTTGGTCAGCCGCTGCCGGGCATAGTCGAGGGCACCGATGTTGCCCAGATCCGAGAGTGCCACGGCCCGCTCGGCGGCCCGGCCCACCACTCGGTACCCGGCATCGTCCTCTCGGACGATCTCGACGCCTTCGGCTTCGGGTCGGTGGATGACGAAGCCCTCGTTGGGGTCCTCGTTTCCCTTGGCCTCGGTCACGAGTTCCGCCAGCTTCCACAGCACGGGCTGCAGCCCCTGTCGGGAAACCGACGAGATCTCGAAGTCGACCTCGGCCTGATCACCCCAGTCCGAAGCCTGGAGCACGTCGGACTTCGAGCCGACGACCAGGCAAGGGCGTTCCAGCAGGTCCGGCCGGTAGGCCTCGAGTTCGTGCCGCAGGATCCTGAGCTGCTCGGCCGGTGGTGCCCCGTCGACTGCGGACAGGTCCACGAGGAAGAGCAGGACGCGGGCTCGCTCCACATGGCGCAAGAACTGATGGCCCAACCCGACCCCCTCACTGGCCCCTTCGATCAGGCCTGGAATGTCGGCCATCACGAACTCGGTCCGATCGTCGAGTCGGACCACACCGAGGTTGGGTTCGAGCGTGGTGAAGGGATAGTCGGCGATCTTGGGCTTGGCCGCGCTGACCACCGAGATCAAGGTGCTCTTGCCGGCGTTGGGAAATCCCACGAGGGCGACGTCGGCAAAGAGCTTGAGTTCGAGTCGATACCAGATCTCCTCACCGCGCTCACCCTGTTCGGCGAACATCGGGGCCCGACGCTTGTTCGAAAGGAAGCGGGCGTTGCCCTTCCCGCCGACACCGGCCCGGGCCGCCAGCCAGCGGTCACCGTGGTTGTTGAGCTGGACCATCAGCTCGCCATTCCCACGGTCGAGGACCGTCGTGCCCTCGGGAACCTTGACGGTCAGATCTCCGGCCGCCTTCCCATGACGGCCCCCGCCCGAGCCGTGGGTTCCGTTACCGGCGATGCGGTGAGGATGGTCCCGAAAGGCCAGCAGCGAGGCAACATTGCGATCGGCCTCGAGCCAGACGCTGCCTCCATCACCACCATCACCACCATCGGGGCCACCCAAGGGAACATGGGCTTCTCGGCGGGTCGACACGCAACCCGCACCGCCGTCTCCGGCTCGGGTGCAGATGTTGCATTCGTCGACGAAATTGGACACCCCCCAAGGATAGAGGGGCACGGTCGAGCGCCCTCGGGAGCCGAGGTCCGAACGACGTCGACTACTCGGTCAAGCGGACGGGATCACCGATGACTCGCACCGACCACACCGTCCGGTCGGTCACGGTGCCGGTGGAACCCGGCTCGTAGCGAATTCGCCACCAGCAGTTCGTCGTGCACGAGTAGGAACTGGGGATGCCGACCTCGATACGCACGGTCTTGTTCTGGAAGGGCGAGCTCGCACCCGAGACCCGAAGACAATTGTAGCTACCAGCGGTCACCGTGGTCTGGAACGCCGCAGGCACGGTCGCAGGGTCCACCGCGGTGGTACAGGTGTTCTGGGTCCCAGATTCGCCGTTGGTGGCCAAGTTGTTGTCGCTGTTCGACGAGCCGCAGACGGCGTACTCCTGGCAATCGACCGTCTCCCACGAGAACGGATAGCGAGAGAGGTCGGGAGCTATGACCTGGATGTTGTCCATGCCTTCGCCCGGATCGAACAGCTCGATCTCGAGCGTCTTGCCCGCATGGACCTCGGCGATCTCGGCCAGGTAGAAGGCCGCAGGGATGTCGTTCCCTCCCGCGTCTTCGAAGATGGCGTTGTCGTCGGTGTCGAAGCCCAAGGCATAGACCGGAAGGCGATCCTTGGCATAGACCCTGGGGCACGTGTCGAGATTGGCTCCGCCGAGGGTGCTGCATGCGTTGAAGGCACCCGGACCCGACGTGGGCACGACCCGGACCGAGAAGTAGTTCAGGTCCCGTTCTCCCGACACCTGAAGGGATCGATAGTTGAGGAG
Organism: uncultured Acidimicrobiia bacterium; assembly: GCA_937890445.1. Classification (GTDB taxonomy): domain Bacteria; phylum Actinomycetota; class Acidimicrobiia; order Acidimicrobiales; family SZUA-35; genus JAHECQ01. Next base: position 5,613 of record CALACD010000182.1, read on the forward strand.
CCAACGGCCCCGCGGTTGGGCCGGGTCGATGTTGAACGCGGTCTGCCAGGTACGCGGGTTGCAGCCGGCGTTGGCGTTGAAGAGCAGACGGTTGGACGAGATGCTCCCGGGCGCCGTGGCCAGCGGGGCCAGGCGGTTGGCTGCCGTGATGTTGTCCGAATCGTCGAACTGGGTCCCGTCGGCGCGGTACAGCGTCGTCTCCAACCGCACCGGCGTCTGGCTGAAGGCGTTGTACTCGTTGCGCGTCCGACCGCTCTGGTTGTCGGCGCAGGCACCGGGCTCGTAGAACTGCACGGCCCAGGTGACGGTGTTGGAATTGGCTGGCATGTCCAGCACCAGGTAGTAGCCCTCTTCTTGGTACTGAGGATTGGCGCCTCCCGATGGGCAGGTTCCGAAGTTGGTACCCCGGAAACCGCCCGAGATCTGGTCTCCCTGCTGACGACCGGTGCAATAGCCGTTCACGGCCAGCCAGATACCCTCCTGGGGTGTTCCGGCCTGGGCCCGGTTGCCGGTTCCCAATGCCGAGGTCGGATTGCCCATCGGGACAGGCAGGATGTACTGGGCCGACGCGTAGCGTTCGATGGTCGGGCCGTCGTCGATCACCGCTCCACCGAAGAACACCTCGCCCTCGGTGTAGATGTTGACCCGGACGGCCTGATCATTGAGGCCGGTCACCACGACCTGAGGGTAGGCGACCGTCGAACCGGCTGCCGTCAACGACGCCAGGCACGCGGCGGTCGTGGTCGGCGGATCGCAGCCCGGCTGGTCGACGAACCCGTTGCGGGCTGCTTCGTCGAGTGCGGCCGCGACTGCGGCAGGATTGTTGGGCATACGGACGACGGCGGCGAGTGCGGCGGCATCGGCTGCCCGCTGAGTCTGGGCCGCCTTCGTGTACCACGACCCGACGTCGACGGCGAAGGCCGCGAACACCAGCAGCGGCACCAGCAACAGCGCTGTGGTCGGCAGCACGTAACCTGCCTCGTTCGAACGCGTACGGGTGGTCATCATCCTGGCTCCGGTTCGAGGCGCATCACGGTCTTGCCGGTGATCTTCAGACCATCACCGGGGAAGATCCTCGTGATCCACGGTCGGTTGAACTGCACATGAATCCCGAGATGATCGGGGTTGGTCAACGAGTCGATCCGAGTCGACGGGTCCCAGTCGGCATCGTGGTCCAGCGACTGCCAGACCGCGTCGGTCACGTTGATGTCGGCGATCTCGGTGGGTCCGTACCAGTTGCAGACCCCGGCAACCGAACCGGTCAGACAGTTCGCATCGGGCACGTCACCTGATCCGTTCGCCTCGTAGATCACGACGAAGTCGAGGCGTCCCGACTCCGGGGCGAGCACGGCCATGATGCTCTTCAGGGCTTCCTGGTCGGCTTGTGGGTCATCGGCCAGATGGGAGGCGACCCGGGCTCCCTGACGGGCCGCCTGGGTGACGGTGACGTGATCCCGCCACGCAAGACCGGTCTCGAGCATGCCGAGGGTGATCAGGATCAGGATCGGCACCACCATGGTCAGCTCGACCAGAACGGCACCCCGTTCCGATCGTTGGCCGGTCCGGCGACGCAGCAAGCGGCTCTTCACCATCAGTTCAATCGCTCCGGCTCGACGCGGATGATCTTGGTGTTCGTCAACGACACCGACGAACCGAAGAAGCCCGTGATGTAGGAATGAGTTGCCTGGATGTGCACGCCGATGAAGTCGGGTGGGTCGGCGAGCGCGGCCAGTCGCCCACCAGGGTTGTTGGTGTTGTCGATCGGGCACCAGTAGCGGTCCACGGCTGCTGCCCCACATCCCCAGTTGCCGGTGGAGTTGCCCACGGCGTCCTCGAGCGCGAGGAAGAAGTCGGATCGCGTGTACCGGTTGCACAAGCCGTCGACCGACGAGGTTCTGCACGCGTCGGGAACCGCTCCGTTGATCTTGTCCGCCTCGAAGACGACGACGTAGTCGACGTTCTCGAGTCCCATCGCTTCGATGCCATCGGCAATCGATTGGAGGACGAAGAAGTCTGCTTCCCGATCGCGACCCAGCACACTGGCGGATCGGGCCCCCTCGGTCGTGGCGTTGGAAACGGCGAGATAGTTGCGAAGTGCCATACCGAATTCCATGATCCCGAAGATCAACATGAAGAACACGGGGGTGACGAGCGCAGCCTCGATGATGGCCGAACCTCGTTGACCTCGTCGTTTGCGCTCCGAGCGCCGCACCACCATGGACCATCCATCGGCAGCGCTTCACCGATTCTTGACCTTTTGAGCAAACTCACCCAAAACGCGGATCGAGCGCCCCGGAGGGCGCTCGATCATCGAAACACAACCGTTGAAACCGGTCAGTCCGGCAGGACGTCGACCAGCTTTCGTCCCTTGCGGAACCCGAACTTGACCTTGCCCTCGGAAGTAGCGAACAGCGTGTCGTCTCCCCCGATTCCCACGTTCATACCGGGGTGGATTCGTGTGCCCCGTTGGCGAACGATGATCGAACCGGAGTTCACCTTCGTGCCGTCGAACACCTTGACACCCAGCCGCTTGCTCTCTGAATCTCGGCCGTTCCTGGTAGAACCGCCACCCTTGGTCTTTGACATGTCAGCCTCGCTTGATCCCGGTGATCTCGATGGTCGCGTAGGTTTGGCGGTGGCCGTACCGACGTCGCTGGTTGGTCTTCGACTTGTAGGTGAAGCCGTCGATCTTCTTGCCCTTGACTTCATCGAGGATGCGGGCCGAGACCTGCACTCCCGACAACTGGTCAGGGGTCGACAGCACATCGCCACCATCGACGAGGAGCACGGGTCGGAGCTCGACATCGCTACCGATCTCGCCCAATCGCTCGACACGGAGCGTCTGACCTTCTTCGACCCGGTACTGCTTGCCACCGGTGGCTACGACTGCGTACATAGACCCCCCAGGTTAGCAGTGGAGCATCC
>CALACD010000183.1 GCA_937890445.1 uncultured Acidimicrobiia bacterium
GTAGATCAATGCCGCCTCGAAGGACAGTTCGGCCGTTTCGCCGCGATCGAGTTTCCGCCGGAACCAAGGATGCCAGCCGATCATGGCCGGCATGGCGACCGCGTCGGCGTGAACCTCTGCGGTCACGGTCAGGGTGTGATCGGTCAGCTCGAAGCGCTGGATGGCATGGCCCGCGTAGGGCCAGGGTTCGACCAGTTCGGTGCGGATCGTGCTCGGACCGGTCGGGGACCAGGCCTGCAGATGGGTGCGACCGTGGTTGGCGTGCGGTGGGCTGGTCAGCGGGAACTGGAAGTGTTCGTTGCCGAACTCGAGGACGCCGTAGGGCAGTCGGCCGCACCAGGGAATCATGGGGAACGATCCCCATCGGCTCGGCTTCTCTCCTTCGGTCACCAGCACCTCGAGTCCGTCGATGACCAGTGAAGACAGGCGACCGCCATCGAGGTCGACAGCGGCGGTTGCCCGGGAGCTTTCGAGGAGCATGCCGGAGATCATCGCAGGATTCGCTGTTAGACAGAGGGCATGACGGTTGTGAAGATCAATGCTCTGGAGATTCCCCCTGGTGCTGGCGACGAGATCGCGAAACGTTTCGCGGCTCGGATGAACAGCCTTGCCGACGTGAGTGGCTTCGAGGGTTTCGAACTGTTGCGTCCGACGGGGGAGACCGAACCACGTTGGTTCGTCTACACCCGCTGGAGGGATCAAGCCTCGTATGAGGCATGGCGCGACGGTGATGGGGCTCGGGCCAGTCACGCTCGTCCGGAGGGCGAGGCGACGCCTTCGCCTCCGGTCAGCATGGGTGCGACGCTGCTCGAGTTCGAGGTCGAGGTTTCAGCGGGTCCGAGCGGCCGCTGAGATGCCGAACGACCCGGCAGCGTCCAGCGCGGTGCCGGCCACGTTCCTGAGTTGGAACCTTGCCATGCTCGAACGGTCGGCTCAGGCCCCGCACACCTGGGGGGTCGAACAGACCGAGATGGAGGTCCGAGCTCGGGTCGGCGCCGTCGATCCCGACATCGTGCTGTTCCAGGAGCTTCCGAGGATGGTCCCGTACCTCGAGACGCACGACATGCTCCGCGCCAACCCCGAGTCCCACAACGGAAATCTGGCGACGCTGGTTCGTCGTGAGTTGCTGGAGCGTGAGGTGCCGGTGATCACCGTGGTCGCTGGTTGCGGACTGTTGGCGACATGGCGCAACGGTCTGACGGTCGCCAATGTGCATCTGGCGCCGGGCCCGGCCGCGGTCGGTGAGCGGCTGGAACAGATGGCCCGGGTGGTGGAGTCCAGCCCCACACCGCATCTGATGGTCATCGGTGACACCAACACCCGGGTCGATGAAGCCGAGATCCTGGCCGATGCTGGTTTGACGGGAGCCAGGCCTCCTCACCCCACCTGGGATGGTCGCCGCAACCCGTTCCATGCCGATCTGCCGGCGTTCAGCGCCTACTTCACCCGATGGTTCGCCACCGACGGGGTCGAGGTCGGTGACGTGAGGGTGCTGCGGAAACCGGTCGAGGTCGACGGGGAGCGCTTTCATCTGAGTGACCACTTCGCGCTGACCGGTTCGATTCGCCTGGTGGGTTGAGGAACCCACGACCCCTCGTCGAATAGGGCGAACGGTCGACTGCGGAGGAACCATTGCCCACGACAGTGAGCTGCCAACCTTGCGATGATCGTCCGATGACCGAACTGCGACCGGGGCTGAGCTCGCTCCACGGCGACCTGTCGACCCAACGTTCTCTGATCGCCTGGCGCAACTACGAGGCCGCCCGCGCCCAAGCCGGGCGACTCGGCTGCCGAGGGCGGGCGTACTGGGTGTACGTGGTGGAGTTGGGCGAGCACATCAATCTGGATCTTCCCGATGCCGCGACGGTTTGGATCGGCCACACACATCTGAGCCCCGAGGCTCGATTCGCTCAGCACCAGGAGGGGCGTCGGGCCGACCGGCGGGTTCAGGAGAGCGGCATCAACCTGCGAACCGATCTCTATGCCGATCAACCAGAGTTGCGTACCCGACAGGAGGCCGACGCTTACCTGATGGTACTGGTCGAGACGCTACGGAACGGTGGCTACTCGGTGTACGTCGAGGACTGATTGGACGTGCCTCAGTTCTCCTCCGGCTCGCAAGAGCTCGGATCGGGACGAGCTCGCCATGCGGCGATGGTGGCTGTGACGTGGCATTCGAGGTCGCCCACCATGACTGTCACAGGACGTCGTCAAGATGTCGTGCATGGCCTCACCCCTCGCCGTCTTCGACGTCAAACCTGTACAGCTGCGTTCCCGAACCGCGGACCGGGAATCGGTCGAACTCGATCTGACGTTCAATCTCGAACTCGAGCATCGCGTCTGGTTGCTGACGTGCAGGGTCGATCGTCGGCGGCCCGAGACCGACCCGGCCCGGCTCGACTGGGACGGCTATCAGTCCGAGCTCTGTCTCCCCGAGGCTTGGCAGCCGTCATTGTTGGCGACCGAGGGACAGTTCGGAGGGAGTTGGCCCCTGGGACAGCTTCGACCGGACGGCGCGGTCGAGCATCCCACCCTTTGTTGGGGACCGATGCCCGGTGACCGGGTCGTTGTCGTCCGCTCGGCACCGCAGACCGATGTTGTGGGTGTGTGGCTGATCACGGGTGCCCGTTTCGGGCACGGTGGCGCTGTCCGCTACAGCCATCGACCCCTGGTCTCGTGCCTGGAGCCGGTGCCTCTGCGAGCTGCACTGCGACACGATGCCGATCTCGCACATTGCTGGGACACGTACTTTGCTCGGTCGAGCCGGTCCCGCGGTCGTTTCGTTCCGCTGGAGGGCGCCGGGCTGTCCGCCGTCATGCGTACCGTGGGCATCGATCCGCGCTGGTTGTGCGGGCCGGCCGGGCTGCTGCCCGATTGTTCCATGAGCAACGTTCGGCCTGACCACAGCTACCGCCCTGCCACTCGATTGCGCACGACACTCAGCTCGGAGGCTCGGGCCGAGGAGCGGGCTGTGGCCGAAGCGGTGGACTGGCTGTTGGGGCCGCCGTCGCTGGGGGCAGTCGACGACCGGGGTGACGTGGAGATCGTTGCCAGCAGCGGCCGGGGAACCAGCATGGTGGCTCGCCGTCGTGACGAGGTGCACGAGGTGGTGGCGCTCGGGTTGGTCTCGACCTCTCTCGATGACATAGAGCTGTGCCCAACCGTCGTGTTCGAGGCCCACGATGCCGCGGCGTCAGGCCGTAACTGGTCTCTGATGGTCACGCTCGACGCACTGGGAACGGGACGTACCATCGGCTTCTCGGCTCGAGCGGTCGCCGCCTGTTTCGACCCGGTGTCGGGTCGGAGCGGGTTGACGGGAACGTAACGGACGGTCTCGCCGCTTCTACACTGCACCTTCTGTCTACTCCGCTCTCGACGTCCGCTGCCCACCACCGTGAGGACCGGTTTGACTATCGATGGCCGCTGCTTGCGGCAACCGCTGGGCTGTACGTCGGATTCGGACTGGTCGCGGCGTCGCTGGCGCCTTTGGTGAGCACCATTGCAGATGATCTCGGGCTGAGCCGGTCACAAATGGGCACGGTGTTGGGTGCGTGGCAGTTCGTCTACCTCGGTGCGGCCATTCCGGCCGGCAAGTTTCTCGACCGTGTGGGGTTGCGCGTCGGACTCACCGTCGGGATCGCCTTGATCGTTGCCTCGGGAGTGTTGCGGGCAGGTGCGACCGGTTGGCTGAGTCTGGTGGCGGCGGTGGGAGTCTTCGGGTTGGGTGGGCCGCTCGTGTCGATCGGTGCGCCCACGTTGGTGAGTCAGTGGTTCGGCGCTTCCGAGCGAGGCACTGCAACCGGACTCGTGGTCAGCGGCCCTGTCGTGGGTTCGATGATCACCCTGCTCACCGCCAACAGCCTGCTCATGCCGGCCTTCGGCGAACACTGGCGGTGGGTCGTGCTGACCTTTTCGGGACTTGCGGCACTGACGGGAGTGGCATGGTGGCTGGTCAGTGCCCGCCCACCTGTCGAGGTGGCCGATCCTTGGCAGCGGCCCCGGACCGGGCAGGTCAGCTATCGCCAACTGATGCAGGTTCCCGTTGTTCGACTGATCCTGGTGCTGGCCATCCTGACGTTCTTCGTCAACCACTCGGTGGCGAACTGGCTCCCCGAGATCTTGCGTGATCATGGCTTGTCACCAGCCGGCGCCGGATTCTGGGCCGCAATCATCAGCGTTCCGGGTCTGGTTGCTGCGCTCGTGCTGCCTCGCCTGTCCACGGTCACGGTCCGGCGGACGTTGCTCGTTGGCTGTTACGTCCTGCTGGGGCTGGGTCTGGCGCCCCTGGTTCTGGGATGGGGACCGTTGGCGGCTGTGGGCATCCTCGTCTTCGGGGCCATGCGCTCGACCGTTCTGCCCGTCGCCATGCTCTTCCTGATGGATGATCGCCGGGTTGGATCGGCGAACATGGCAGCCGCCGGCGCCCTCTATTTCACTGCGGGCGAGATCGGGGGTGTGTCGGGCCCGGTCATCGTCGGCATCCTGGCCGACCACGGCGGATTCGATCCAGCTGTCGCTCTGCTGGTCGCGGTGAGCCTCATCATGGCAACTCTGGCCTGGAGCCTCCGAGCTTCGGTCGACCCGGCGCCGACGTGAGACCCGTGAGGTCGGCCATCAACTGAATCGCCTCTTCCTGATTGGTGACCACGGTGAAACCGGTCAGGCCGGAATCGGCCCACGCCGGCCATCGTTGTTCGATGCGCTTGATCGATCCATAGAGGCCTGCCTCGTCCACGTACTCGTCGGGAATGGCGTCGATGGCTTCCTGCTTGCGGCCGGCCAGGTACAACTCCTGCACCCGGTCGGCCACCTCGGGATAGCCCCGAAGTCGCATGTGTTGATTGTGGAAGTTGACGGTCTTGTGGCCCATCCCACCTGCGTACAAGGCAATGCTCGGCTTGGCCTCGGCCAGCGCTGATCCGACATCGTCGGTGATGACGACGGCGCCCCGTCCCTGTATCTCGAAGTCGTCCCACGACTTCCCGCCGCCGGCGCGGCGAAATCCTTCCTCGATCCACGGTCGGAAGTGGTCCATCCGACCCGGCACGAAGTGCATGGGCAGCCAGCCATCGCACAGTTCCGCCGTGAGCTTGACGGTCGCCTCCGAGCCACTCCCCATCCAGATCGGGAGATCCCGCGTCGTGTGCATGATGGACATGAGCGGCTTGCCGAGGCCGGTCGAGCCCTCGCCGACGTACGGAAGTCGATACTCGCGTCCGGCGTGGCTCACGGGCTCTTCTCGATGGTTGACCTTACGCATGATCTGGATGTAGTCCCGGAGACGCCAATAGGGGTTCCCCCACGGTTCTCCGTACCATCCCTCGACGATCTGAGGTCCCGACACACCGAGGCCGGCAATGACCCGACCCCCACCGGCCAGTGCATCCACGGTCTGGGCTTGCATGGCGGCCATGGCCGGTGATCGCCCGGCAAGTTGCATGATGCCGGTTCCCAGACGGATGCGTTCGGTCTGGGCCGCAATCCAGGCCAGAGGCGTGATGGCGTCGGACCCGTACGCCTCTGCGGTCCACACGGAGTCGTAGCCCAGTCTCTCGGCCAACTGGATTCGCTCGATGGGGATGCGGAGCCTGGCACCCGAGTAGCCGAGAGAGAGTCCGAGTTTCATTCGGTCAGTCTCGCGTGATTGGGACACCCATGCATGCCGTTCGACGGCCCGTCGCCGTCGATCGACCCAAGAAACTTCCTCGAAGTCCTCATAGGTCCAACGGCCCATGCCGAAGGAACTCCATCAACACGATGGACATCGAAACCGCAGGACTTCACTTCATGCAGTGCCACCGCTGGCTCGAGCGCATGCAGGAGTCCACGACCGATCAAGGGGTTCGGCTGCTCATCGACGATGTGAGGGACGACCTCTGGGCCGTTGGGTCGGTCGAGGGGGAACTCGGTGATCTGGTGCTGGGAGCCCTCGCCTCGGTGGCGGCTGCCGTCGACGTGTCGGCGGAACTACTCGAACGCGCCGCCTGAGGAGCTGTTGTCCGCCGCTGCCTCTACGGTGACGGCATGGGAGTTCTTCGAAATCGCCTGGCACGCAGATTCCCGGTCATGGGCCGAATGACCGACATCGTCATCGTCAGCAGCGCCGGTTTGCGCTTCGCCCATCGTCGCGGCCTCGTCAGCGACGATCTGGCCAAGAAGTTCGGAGCCGCTGATTCGAAGGGGGGCGCCGGTCTTTCGGCAGCCGAGTTGGCGGTGATCGGTGCCGCAATGTTCCGTTTGTTGGGCCGAGCCAGGAATCGTGGCCGTTCAAGGGGCTGATCGTGTCCGGTTCGGGTAGAACTGTCGGTCGACGAGTTCAGCCGGAGCTGTCGACGAGGAGGGGTAGTCACGATGATCGGTTCCTTGCGATGATCGTTTCCATCAGGACGCTTTTCATTTTCTCAGTGCGGCCCTACGCTGCCGCGTCCGGGTTGGGTTGTAGGAAGCGCGCGCTGTGACGGACAACAATCTCCTGACGCCTGAGACCCTGCCGACCCGAGCCTTTGAGTCGGCCACACCCTCGGCACCGGTCCAAGCCATCTTTCCCGGGTGGTACGCCGACCCGGCCGGGCCGGGTTCGGAGCGATTCTGGGACGGCCGCGAATGGGCCGACCGGGTCAGAGAGGTGACTTCGGCTTCGGTGTCCATCGACGTGACAACAGTGGACACCGCGATTCTCGATCTCACGGGCGAAGGCCGGTTGACACACGGCGAAGGCCGGTTGACACACGGCGAAGGCCGGTTGACACAGAGAGTCAGCCCGGTTCCGGAACCAGATTCGGTCGCCGAACCAGCTTCGGTCGACAGGGTTGCTCCCGTCCGGGAGTCGTTCTTCCGTAGCATCTCCGATGCCACGACTCCGCTCGATGGGCCCGATGTGCCGTCTGCTCTGGCGGTGCCGTATGACGCGGCGAGCCATTCGGAACCGGACACGCCGGTGCAACCACGAGCCATCAGCCTGTTCACCTCGGTGGAAGCGTCCACCCCGAAACCCACCGAGCCTCTGTTTGCCGCCGCGAGGCGAGTGACCGTTCCGGTGGTGGCTCCACCACCGGCCACCTCAGCGGCACCTCGCGGCCGCTCCAAGCTGACCTTGGCGCTGCTCGTCCTGGGCGTACTGAGCGCCTTGGCCTTGGTCATCTACGCGGTCGTGGCCAGTACCGAACAGGACTCGGGGAGTCTTGGGCTCACTGCCGGTGTGCAACCGACCACCGCGTCGACGGCCGCGACAACGGATGTCGGTATCAGTGCCGATGCCGTCGTGACCATCGACGCTCGGGCGGTCGAAGACCAAGTCTCGGCGGCCGGCACCGCTGCTGCTGCCGATCTGGACCGAGCCAATGTCGAGATCACTCGGCTCGAGTCGTTGCTCGAGGCCAGGGACTCCGAACTCGAGACGATTGCGACCGAGCGTGACAGCGCGGTGGAACATGCCCAGCTCATGCAGACATGGTTTTCGGATGACGTGATCGAGCAGTCGCAGGCGGACTGGGACGCCGAGATCTCCCGAGTGTGCGGACTGGTGGCCGAAGGGGCCGAGCTCCAGCCCGACCTCATCGAGTACACCAGACCGATGGAGATCATCGGGTCGCCAGGTTCGTTGTTCGACGCGATAGGCAACTGCGTCGGACCGTAGTTGCCCCTCGGTTGAGCCATGGTCCGTGCAGCTACGCTGCAGGAACTATGGCTGACGCGATCACGGTCGAGGGACTCCGCAAGGATTACGGCGGCTTCGAGGCAGTCAAGGGCATCGACCTCTCGATCCGTGAGGGCGAGATCTTCGCCTTCCTCGGACCGAACGGTGCAGGCAAGACGACGACCATCGAGATCCTCGAAGGGTTCCGTACTGCGACCAGCGGGCAGGTTCGTGTGCTCGGTGTCGATCCTGCTCATCCGCCGTTGGCCTGGCGGGAGAAGATCGGCATCGTCCTCCAACAGTCACAGGTCGAGAAGGAGCTGACGCCGCGGGAGGCCGTCACCATGTTCGCTGCCTACTATCAGGGCCCCCGCCTAGTCGACGAGGTGATCGAGCTCGTCGGTTTGGCGGACAAGGCCAACGACCGGATCGGCAAGCTCTCCGGTGGTCAGCAGAGGCGGCTCGATCTCGCGCTGGCCCTGATCGGCGATCCGAAGCTGATCTTCCTCGACGAACCGACGACCGGTTTCGATCCTTCGGCTCGCCGGGAATCCTGGGAGATGATCGACAACCTTCGATCGATCGGGTGCACGGTGATGCTGACCACCCACTACATGGACGAAGCACAGCAGCTCTCTGATCGCATTGCCGTGATTGCCGACGGCCGCATCGTGGCCCGAGGTACGGCGGCCGAGCTGGGGCAACAGGTGCAGGCTCGCCCGACGATCTCCTGGCGAGGCGCCACCGTGCCGACGCTTTCGGACCGGGTTGCCGTTCGAGCGGACGAGGGTCATGTCCGTGTCGAAACCACCGAGGACGATCTGGTGGGGGTCGTGCGAGAGATCACGGACTGGGCCACCGATCACGACGACAGCCTTCACGGATTCGAGATCACGCGCCCCGACCTGGAACAGACGTATCTCCGACTCATCGAGGCGGGCTTCGCCAGTCCGGACGAGGTGGCATCGTGACGTGGACTTCGCAGCTGCGCAGTCAAGTCAAGTTCGACCTCCTCATCTTCCGACGAAACCCCGCTGCCACCTTCTTCACCGTCATCTTTCCGTTGATTCTGCTCGTGCTGATGACGTCGATCTTCGGCAACCAGGTCATCGAGAGTCGCAACGACATCCGTGTCGCGAATTTCTACGTTCCCGGGATCCTCGGACTGGCGCTGATCTCGGCCACCCTCGTCAACCTGGCCATGAACACGACGAATCGTCGAGAAGAAGGCATCCTGAAGCGCGTTCGTGGGACACCGATGCGGCCATGGGTGTTCGTGACCGGTCAGGTTCTGGCATCCATTGTCATCGCGTTGGTGATGACGCTGCTGGTGATCGTGATCGGTCGGGTGTTCTTCGACGTCTCGCTCCAGACCCGTGGCATTCCGGCCCTCGTCATCAGCTTGGTGGTTGGCACCGCGTCGTTCTGTGCGCTCGGCCTGGCACTCACCACCATCATTCCCAGCATCAACGCGGCGTCTGCCATCACCAACGCCGTGGTGCTTCCCCTCTACTTCGTGAGTGATGTGTTCGTGATCTCGGATGGCACCCCTCGATTCATCTCGTTCATCGGCGACCTGTTCCCGATCAAACACCTGGTGGGCGCCCTCTTCGAGAGCTTCGACCCGTTCACCGTCGGCACGCCGATGCCGTGGGGCCACTGGGCGGTCGTGGCTGCCTGGGGTGCGTTCGGGGTGCTGGTGACAGCGACGAAGTTCCGGTGGACACCCTGGGACTCGTGACCGAGGTTGGGTCGTTCACACGCTTCTTGGCACGTTGAGCCCAAGCAAGTTCGTCTCCGCTACTTCTGGCGTTTCTTGATGTTCGCCCACTCGTCTCGGAGACCAACGGTGCGGTGGAACAGACGCCGATCGTCGGGATCGACGGCGAAGTAGCCCAGTCGCTCGAACTGGATCACCTGGCCTGGCGCGACATCAGCCAACGCCGGTTCCAGCTTGGCCTGACACACCGTGCGCGACGCCGGATTCAGTTCTCCCTCGGAGTCGACGAGCCGGTCGTACAAATGGACGGTCGCATCGACTGCATGGCGGGCCGAGACCCAGTGCATGGTTGCCTTCACCTTGCGCCCATCCGGGGTCTGGCCCCCTTCGCTCTCGGGGTCGTAGGTGCAGCGAACTTCGACGACCGTGCCATCGTCATCGGTGACGACGTCATTGGCCGTGATGTAGAAGCCGGCCCGCAACCGCACCTCGTTCCCCGGGGAGAGACGGTAGTACTTCGGAGGTGGAACCAGCTCGAAATCGTCCTGCTCGATCCAGAGCTCGCCGCTGAAGGGAACCTGACGAGTGCCGGTCTCCGGCTTCTGCTGGTGATTCGGTGCCTCCACCATCACGACCTGGCCGTCCGGCCAGTTGGTGATGACGACCTTCAGGGGTTTCACCACCGCCATGCGGCGCAGCGAAGTGTCGTTCAGTTCGTCGCGGACGAACGATTCGAGCAGCTCGATGTCCACGATGCTGTTGTTCTTGGCCACGCCGATCTGGTCCATGAAGGCCCGGATGGCAGAGGCGGGGTAGCCCCGTCGACGCATGCCTCGCAGCGTCGGCATGCGCGGGTCGTCCCACCCGTCGACGTTCCCATCATCGACCAAGGCCTTGAGCTTGCGTTTCGAGGTGACGGTGTGGGTGAGGTTGAGCCGGGCGAACTCGGTCTGTTCGGGCTTCTCGTACGGAAGATCGAGATGAGACAGGCACCAGTCGTACAGGGGCCGATGATCGGCGAATTCCAGTGTGCAGATGGACTGGGTGATGCCCTCGATGGCATCGGACTGGCCATGGGCCCAGTCATAGGTGGGATAGATCACCCAGCCTTCACCGGTACGCACGTGTGGCACACGTCGGATGCGGTAGAGGACCGGGTCCCGCAGTTGCATGTTCTCGGCCTGCATGTCGATCTTGGCTCGGAGGACTCTGGCCCCGTCGGCGAACGCCCCGTCTCGCATCTGACGAAACAGGTCCAGGTTCTCCTCGACCGAACGATCTCGGTGCGGGCTCTCCACGCCGGGTTGGCCGAACCCGCCACGCTGAGCGGAGATGGTGTCGGCGTCCTGGTCGTCGACATAGGCCAGTCCGCGTTCGATCAGGTGTTCGGCCCATTGGTACAACTGCTCGAAGTAGTCCGATGCGTACTTGGGTTCCCCCGCCGGTTCGAAGCCGAGCCACCGCACGTCGGCAATGATGGCGTCGATGTATTCGTGGTCCTCGGTCTCGGGATTCGTGTCGTCGAACCGAAGGTTGCAGGCGCCGCCGAACTCCGACGCGATACCGAAATTGAGGCAGATGGACTTGGCATGACCGATGTGCAGGTACCCGTTCGGCTCAGGTGGGAACCGGGTCAGTACCCGTCCGCCGAAAGTACCGGCCGCAAGGTCGGCAAGCACCTTCTCGCGAACGAAGTCAACGGATTCAGGAGCGGAGTCGGACTCGTGTGCCACGGTGCGAGGCTACTGGCCGCGATCCCGGTGGACGCTCTTGTGGCGTCAGCCACCGCCGCCAGCGGCGGTGGCTGACGCCAGAACCCAGAACAGACGAGCGCTATCGGAGATCCGGCGAGCGTTGGAGCGAGGGGCGGGGCTGG
>CALACD010000184.1 GCA_937890445.1 uncultured Acidimicrobiia bacterium
CCTCGGGCACCCGAACGTTGTCGTAGATGATCTCGGGGTGGCCGCCTCGATCGTGATAGCCGAACACCAGGGGGTCGCGACCGATACTGACACCGGGAGTGTCTTTCGGAACAGCGATCATGGCCTGCTGCCGATGCTTCGCTTCACCAGGGTTGGTCTTGCCCATCACGATCAAGATCTCGCATTCGGGCCGCAGCGCGTTGGACGAGAACCACTTCTTGCCGTTGAGCACGTAGTGATCGCCGTCCTTTTCGATGCTGAGCTCGATGTTGGACGCGTCCGAGCTGGCAACGTCGGGTTCGGTCATGGAGAACGCCGAACGGATGTCACCCTGCAGGAGGGGAGCCAGCCATCGCTCCTTCACCGCATCCGAGGCATAGAGGTTGAGGATCTCCATGTTGCCGGTGTCGGGGGCCGCGCAGTTCAGCGCCTCGGAGGCAAAGGTCACCTTGCCGAGTTCCTCGGAGATGGGGGCGTAGTCGAGGTTCGAGAGTTTGGTGCCGGGCGCCTGCGGGTCGAGATGGGGGATGAACAGGTTCCACAGGCCACGCTCGCGCGCCGCTGCTTTCAGCTTCTCCATCATCGGCGGCGTGGCGTGGATGTTGTCGAGGGATCGCTTCTCCTCGTAGTACTCCTCTTCGTTGGGATAGATGTGGTCGTCCATGAAGGACTTGACGTCGGCCTGCATTTGCAGACCCTTCTCTGTGTAGGCCTGAGCCATCGCAATCTCCCGATGTCGAGGGTGCCGTCGGGATCGATCGGCACCGTGTTCCCTCCCTTGGCTAGCACCAGATTCGCCGCCATTTCCAAGCCGAAGAGAATTTCGTGACCTTTGGCCTTGCTGTCGAAGGGTCGCCGATGCGTACCCTTGAGCGATGAGCAACGACGAGCCCGAGTACGCCCGGCAGGAACAGATCTGGGGAGGCCTCTATGGGCCACCGCAGGCCGCCGAGCTGATCACGGCGGCCCGGGCCCACCGAGAGCAACACCCCGACATGCCCATTCGGGAAGTGTTTGCTGCGGTCGAACCCAGCGATGCCGATGATGACCCCGATGAAGCGGGCATGGCTCGTCCCGGGGTCGGCTGAACGTTGCGCATCGCCTCCTAACGGAGGTGACGACGCATGAGCGAGTGGACTCGCTCCCAGTGCAGCTCCGAGGCGGCCTCGTCGTAGCGATCGCTTCCGGGCGGTGCGTAGCCGTGGACCGCGGTGGTGATGAAGTCGAGGGTGTAGCTGACCCCGGCCGCTTGTAGAGCCTGCTCCATGATCGGAACGTCCTCGGGGGGCGCAGTGGCGTCGTTGTCGGCCCAACCGAAGTAGATCTCGGCCTGGACCGAGTCCAAACCCTTGTGCGGTGAGTCGTCGGTGTCCTTCACCAGCCAGGCGCCATGAATCGAAGCCACGGCGGCGACGCGGTCGGGAAGAGCTCGTGCGGCGGAGATCACCAGACCGCCACTCATGCAGAAGCCGACGGCGCCGACCTTTCCGTCCCCGGCCGCGTCATCCGAAGCTGCGACGGCGAGCAAGGCGTCGATGTCACCGAGGATGTTGGTGGGATTGACCTGATCCATGAACTCGCGCCGCTGATGCATGTCCTCGTCGCTGGCCCCGAACTCGCGGAAGGGACCACCTCGGTAGAACAGGTAGGGGAGCATCACGTAGTAGCCGGCCGAGGCCAGCCGTGCCGCCATCTGATGCAGGGCCGGCCGAATGCTGGGGGCATCCATCAGATACAGCACCACCGGGGACGGCCCGTCGTGGGTGGGGTGATAGATCCAGGTCGGCATCTCCCCTTCGGGCGTGGTGATCCCGAGTTCCTTGGTGATCACTCCGGTCTCAGCCCTTTCCGTGCCGAAGGAGTCGACCGGAGTACACGTTGGTCTGCTGGTCGTTCTCGATCGTCTGCTGGCCGTTGATGATGACGGCGTGGTAGCCACTGGCCCGCTGTACGCGTCGCCATTCACCGCCGGGAAGATCCTCGGCCACCTCGTTGGGGCCGATCGCCAGGTTCTCGGGATCGTAGACCACGACATCGGCCGGGCCTTCGTGGCGCAGGACTCCACGATCCTGGAATCCGGCGAGTTGCGCGGGCAGTCCGGAGAGCCGTCGGTGGGCGTCCTCGTAGGTGATCCACTGCTTCTCCTTGACCTGGTGAGCCAATGTCTCGGTCGGGTAGCGGCCTGCGGTGAGGAACTTGGTGTGTGCTCCGCCATCGGACACCCCGAACAGCATGTGGGGATACTGGACGATCTCCTTGAGCAACTCGGAGTTTCCTTGCGGGGGAGCGGTGAAGAAGAGCGTGTCGAGATCGTCGGTGACGGCGATGTCGAGCATGGCGTCGACGATGTGCTTCCCGGTGGCGTCGGCCACTTGCTGGACCGACATCTCGCGGAACTGTTCGGTCGACGGGCTCCGAGGCGACAAGACGGTGACGGCGCCGAGGGACGCAGTGGCAATGCTGGGAAGGTTGTCCTTCAAGCCCTGGCGTCGATCAGGATCACCGAGCTTGAACTTCCGCTCTTCCCGGGACCCGGTCGTGGCTTCCATCCAGGCCTCGGAATCGTCGTAGAGATTCCAGTCCTCGAACGTGAACGTGAACCCGGCATCGGTGGTTGCTCCCTGGCCGTAGACAGGGATACCGCGCTCACGACACCGCTCGAGCCACTCGATGCCACGGCGATGAACGTGGGGACGATCCTCGAAGGCCTGGACGACATTGTGCAGGAGGGGTCGGCCCGACAACGAGGCGATCTCCTCGAGGTGAGCCATGTCGTGCTTGATGTCATCGGTCGTGAGCGTGAGTTGCTGCACACCTTGATTCCGAGCTGCCAGGACGCGGGCGAAGACCCGAGCGGTCTCGTCGTTCATCATGTCGGTCGGCATCGGGGTGCCGTCCCAGTCTCGTTGCACCGCGGCCGGTCCCGTCGGCGGGAGTCGCTGCGCCGACCAGCCACAACCGCCGGCGTCCATCGACTCGTGCAGCATCTTGGCCAGACGGGCATGCTCCTCGTCGGTCGGCATACGACCGGCCTTGGCGTCGTCCAGGCCGAGGACATCGACCAGCATCGGCCCGACCGGCACGTAGGGCAGGATGTTCATCGCCTTCGGCGTCCGGTCGAGACTGTCGAGGTACTCGGGGAAGGACACCCAGTCCCACGGCATGCCCTCCTTCATCGAGTCGTAGGGAATGGCTTCGACCCGGGTCATCGACTTCATGGCGTACTCACGCATGTCGGGGGCCACGGGAGCGAACCCGAACCCGCAGTTGCCGATCGCAACCGAGGTGATGCCATGCCACCCGGAGATGGTGCAGTACGGGTCCCAGAACACCTGGGCGTCGTAATGGGTGTGCAGGTCGACGAAGCCGGGGGCGACGTGCATGCCCGTGGCGTCGATCACCCGATCCCCGAGGGATGCATCGACTCGACCCATGGCCATGACCTTGCCGTCGACGATGCCGAGGTCTCCCCGGATGCGTGGTGCTCCGGTGCCATCGAAGATGAGTCCGTTCTTGATCACGATGTCGTAGCGAGCGATCGAGTGTGTGTTCGTCATCTGCAACCCCCTTGATGTCGTCCCGATGTTGGGACACCGCCGACGCTAGTGACTTGCTCGGAGCGGTGCACATTGCCGGGTCGGCTGCCGACTCCCATTAGGGTCACGGCGATGTCACAACGAACCTCCGGGGTGGCCGGTCTGAAGGTCATCGAGATCCAGGGATCGGTTGCCGGTGCGTACACCAGTCGCCTGCTCGCCGATCAGGGTGCCCGGGTGCGGGTCCACGCCCACGAGTCGTCCAGCCTCTCTGTCGGTGACGCCCGAGGCCTGGAGGGTTACCTCCGCGTCGGTCTGGACGTCGTGCCGTTCGACGACCGACGTGTCGCCGACGACCTGATCGACGCCGACGTCCTGATCGAGTCGAATGCGTCCGGCTCCGTCGCGCCCCCGGCCCGCGTCGTTCCCGACCGCCTGATCCAGGTGTCGGTCAGCCCCTTCGGTTCGACGGGACCGAGGTCGTCCTGGCGTTCGTCGGACATCGTCGATCAGGCGGTGGCCGGTCATCTGTTCCTCACCGGCGACCCCGACCGAGAACCGTTGCAGGGCCCCGAGTTCCAGGTGATGCTGGCGGCCGGGTCCCATGCCGCCATCGGCACCCTGGCTGCGGTTCGGGCCCGGCGGAGCACGGGCCGGGGCCAGCGGGTGGACGTCAGCCATCACGAGGTGATGACGGCGCTCCACCAGTTCACCCTGCTGCGCTACACCCACAACGGCGACGTGCTCGGCCGTCTCGGCAATCGCTATGCCGGCCCGGGCCGACCGATCGGGGCCTATCGGTGCGGGGACGGGATGATCTCGCTGGTGGTTCCCCGAGATGACCAGCTGGACCGGCTGTTGGGTGTGGCGGGACTCGACCGCTTGATCGACGAACCGGGCATCGAGTCGACCTACGACCTGATGCATCACCCCACGTTGCTCGACGAGCATCTGATCCCGTGGTTGGCGTCCCAGGACCGGGAGGAGACCATCGAGCTCCTCCAAGCCCTCCGCGTGCCGGCCGGTCCGGTGTCGACGTTGGCCGACGTGTTGGCCGATGACCACCTCGAAGAGCGTGGCTATTGGCGAAATGCCGAGGTGGACGGTCACTCGCTGCGTGTCCCCGGTCCGCCGTTCACCATCTCGACGAGGCCTGCGGCCGACGGGCCGTCTCGGACCGTGCAACGACCTCGACACGACAGCGCCGATGCCGCCGATCTGTCCGACGGCCCGCTGACCGGTGTCCGAATCCTCGACCTGACCCGAGTGTGGGCCGGGCCGTTGGCCACCCGCATCCTGGCCGATCTGGGGGCCGACGTGATCATGATCGAGGCGCCCTGGGCTCGGGGTCCGGCCCACGTCGACCGTAGTTCGGTACTGGCAACCCACTACTACCCCGACGACGAACCCGGCCCGCGGCACTGGAACCGAATCGGGTTCGCCAACAAGTACGGCGTGAACAAGGGCAGTATCGCCCTCGATCTGACAACCCCGGACGGTCTCGAGACCTTCGAGGCCCTGGTGGCCGTCAGCGATGTGGTGATCGAGAACTACAGTCCGCGGGTCATGCCCCAACTCGGTCTCGGCGAGGAACGGCTCCACGCACTGAATCCGAGTCTGGTCTACGTCACGATGCCGGGCTACGGTCGGACCGGACCCTCTGTCGACCGGGTGGCCTACGGCCCCATCATCGACTCTCATGCCGGCCTCTCGGTGTTGCAGGGTTACCGGGACGACGTTGCACGAAAGGGCGGCATCGCCTGGCCCGATCCGGTGGCCGGCATGCACGCTGCGTTCGCGACCCAAGCCGCCTTGTTGGCCGTGGCTGACGACGGCAGGGGTCGCACGGTCGAGGCCGCACAGTTCGAGTCGACCGTCGTGATGATCGGTCACGCGCTGGCCCAGCGGCAGCTCGACGGCGCCGAGCCTGCGCTGACCGGCAATCGACATCGTTTCCATGCACCGCAGGGTGTCTACCCCTGCCGGGGACAAGACCGCTGGTTGGCGATCACCATCATCGACGATGCGGACTGGATCACCCTGTGCGCCGAGGCTTCGCTTCCGTTGGACTGGAGGGCCTTCGACCGCGGCCGGCGCCGCGAGGAGCACGAGGTGATCGACGCCGCTCTCGGTTCCTGGACGTCGCATCACGACGTCCGGGCGCTGGCCACCCGACTCCAGGAGATCGGCATCACCGCAGGCGAAGTCGCCGATGCACCGATGGTGCAGCACGATGAACAACATCTTGGCAACGGCTTCTTCGTCGAGCTCGAACACCCCGAGGCCGGAACACACGCCTGGCCCAAATTGGCGATCCGACTGTCGGATACCCCGGCCACCTACCGTCGACCGGCACCGTGCCTGAACCAGGATGCCGATGCACTGCTGGCCGGCTTGATCGGGCTGTCCCCAGAGCGCATCGGGGCGCTGCGAGCGGTCGGCGCCATCGCCGACGAGCCGCCGTCGGTGGACGCCAACTAGGGTGCGGCCCATCCCAACCCAGCGCACGGATCGAGCCCGGAGTGAACCATGAGCTTTGACATGACAGCCGCCTTTCGCGACGGCCTCCCGGCGGCACCAGGCCGGTGGCAGGAGCCTCCCGAGTACAGCTTCGTCGGCGGCAACAACGACGCCGAGAGCATCCCGTTCGGCAGCCTGGCCGAAGCCGCAGTCAGTGTCTTGAAGCGCGAGGGTCGGGCACTGGCCACCTACAACCTGGGCGGGTCGCCCCTCGGGTATCTGCCGTTGCGTCAGTTCGTGGTCGACGCACTCGGAACACGGGCGTCCATGACGGTCGATCCCGACGAGGTGCTGCTGACGTCGGGGTCTCTGCAGGCACTCGATCTGGTCAACGAGGCCCTGCTGTCGCCCGGTGACACGGTGCTGATCGAACAGGCGACCTACGGTGGGATGGTCAGTCGACTGCAGCGGCTCGGCGTCACGTACATCGGCGTTGATCTGGACGACGACGGCATCGATCCGCTTCACCTCCGGAAGATCCTGACCGACCTGGCGTCCGAGGGGATCACACCCAAGTACCTCTACACGATCCCGACGGTTCAGAACCCCACCGGCACGGTGATGCCCCTCGAGCGACGACGTCAGGTCCTCGAGGTCGTTCGGGCATTCGGCGTCCCGGTCTTCGAGGATGACTGCTATGCCGATCTCCTCTGGGAGGGAGATCGCCCTCCGTCGCTGCGAGCCCTCGATGATGGCGGCGGCCAGGTCATCTACTGCGGCTCGTTCTCCAAGACGATCGCGCCGGCGCTTCGGGTCGGCTACCTGGTTGCGGACCAGCCGGTGATTCGGCAATTGCTGGCGTTGAAGACCGACGCAGGGTCGGGTGCCCTCGAGCAGCTCACCCTCGCCGAGTTCGCCCCGACCCACTTCGACGCCCACGTCGAACGCCTCATGGCTGCGCTGAAGGCCAAGTGCGACGCCATGATGGCAGCCGTCGCCCGGGAGCTGCCCGATGCCGAGGTGCGGGCGCCCCATGGCGGAATCTACATCTGGCTCACCTTCCCCGAAGGTGTCGACACCGGTTCCTTCGCCGGCGCTGCGGCCGATGCGGGCATCGAGTTCAACCCGGGAGCCGGGTGGTCGGCCGATCCTGCATGGGGCGCCCGCCGGCTCCGGCTGTGCTTCGGACAGGCCGATGCCGCCACCATCGACGCCGGCGTCGCGGCGCTGGGCCGGGTCTACCGGCAGGCACGCATGACGTCGTGAGGCCCGTTGGTGCGCCGTGTCGCCCGTGGCGTGACTGGATCATGCCGGTGGCCGGTGCAGCCTCCAACTTCGTCAGCTTCGGGGTGTTGTTCTCCTTCGGGCTGTTCCTGACCCCATTGGCCGAAACGTTCCGCACCTCGACCGGTCCGGTGGCGCCACTCTTCTCCGGGTCGGTGGGCGCCTATTACCTGGCCGGCGCCCTGGGCGGCAGGTTCGCGGACCGTCACGGCGCCCGACCCGTGATCGTCTTCGCAGCGTTGACGCTTCCACTGGGCCTGGTGTTGACGTCGTGGAGCTCGTCGCTGTGGCAGGTGTACGTCTTCTACATTCCACTCGTCGGTCTGGCGGTGGGCAGTTGCTATGCGCCCATGATCGGGGCAGTCGGCCGGCGCTTCAGCGAACGCCG
>CALACD010000185.1 GCA_937890445.1 uncultured Acidimicrobiia bacterium
CCAACTGATCGAAGTGGGCTTCGTGCAGGCTCAGCATCTCCGGGTACATGATCTGCCACGCCGCGGCAATGGCATGTTCGACGTTCGCCAACTCGACATCGATCACCTCGATGCCGGTTTCAGCCAACGCCGCCATGGCCTGGTCATGGGCCACCAGTACCTCCGGGTCCATGCCCTCTTCGAACCATCCGCGAAGTCGGCCGACACGGACGCCGGCCGCCCCCTCGCTCAATCGACCCAGGTAGTCCGGCACGGGAGCCGAGGACGATGCTGCGTCTCGGCTGTCGTGACCAGCGATCACCGACATCATGAGCGCAGCATCAGCGGCGGATCGGGTCATGGGCCCAGCGTGGTCCAATGTCCACGACAGACCCATGACCCCATGACGAGGAACCCGGCCGTAGGTTGGTTTGAGGCCGGTGAGCCCACAGTACGCGGCCGGGATTCGGACCGAGCCGCCGGTATCGGTGCCGATGGCGAGAGGCATCATCCTCGCCGCCACTGCTGCACCGGACCCCGACGATGAGCCGCCGGTGGTTCGTTCCACGTCCCATGGGTTGGACACCGCACCGAACGTCCGGTTGTGAGGTCCACCGCAGGCGAACTCGAAGGTCTCGAGCTTGGCGAGGAGAATCCCGCCTGCATCGAGGAGCCGTTGGGCATGGGCTGCGGTCTCGACCGGAACGTGATCCAGATACAGGGCCGAACCCCCGGTCGTCGTCACACCGGCGGTCGCGATGATGTCCTTGAGGCCGAAGGGAATGCCGTCGAGCACTCCCGCCGTTCCCGCCGCCCATCGTCGTGCGCTCTGGGCCGCCTCGGTCAACGCCTCGTCGGCCCGTAGCAACCTGACGGCGTTGATCAGGGGATCGACCTCCTCGATCCGGTCGAGACAGGCCTGCACGACGTCGACCGGTGACACCTCGCCGCTGGCATAGGCGGCCAGGAGTTCGGTGGCCGTTCGTTCAACCAAGAGTTCGCTCATGATGTGGCTCCTCGTTCGATCCAACTGATGGCAGCGCTGGGTTCGGGCACGGGTTCCAGGAAGGAGAGAGGAACCGTGCGGAGCGCGAGGAGCCCTTCGGCGATGGACCGGTGCCCTTCGACGGCATCGGCAACACGTGCCTCGGAGAGCTCCAATCCCTGATGGGTGACGATGGCCTGGAACGATTCGATCGAGGGCCCCGTCATGCCGTCACCCGGATGTCACTCGAGGTGTTCGACGACAGAGGGGGCGGAAGCAGACCGACGGCTTCTTCGATCACTGCCCCTGCTTGGAACGTGCGAGCGTCGGCGAACCTCGGGGCAACGATCTGGATCGACGTCGGGAGTCCTTCCCGATCGAGTCCGGTCGGTACTGCGAGCGAGGGGTGACCGCTCAAGTTGGTGGGCGAGGTGTTCGCCACCATGGTCGTGCCACGCTGGAGCAGCGCCTCCTCGCCCAGCGCCTCGTCCAAGAGTTCCGGGGCGACATGGGGTGTGGTCGGCATCACGATCAGGTCGACGCTCTCGAACGCTTCGTCCAATTGGCGAATCAATGCCAAGCGAAGGTTCTGCGCTTTGGCGTACATCGTCGAGAAGTACTCCTCGTGCAGATATCGGCCGGCGACCAGCCACACCTTGATGAATGGAGGAAAGCTGTCGGCCTCGAGCCGCCGAACCAGCGCGTAACCGTGGGCTCGGGCCTCGTCGATCTCGCCGAGATGGCCCCAACCCATTCCCTCCGACTGGGCCATCGCCCATCCGAGGTGCACCAGCAACGACAGCTGAATGGGCCATGCCTCGGCCCACAGCGGAATGGACACTCGTTCGATGACGGCTCCCGCATCGGCCAGCGACTGCACCGCTCGCTCGAACGCCGCGAGCACGTCTGGCTCGCAGAGTTCGGCAAGGACGCCTTCGGAGAGCACGGCGATCCGCATCCCGGCGACACCCTGGTCCAGGGCGTCCTCGCATCGGTCGACGTCACTCAATCCCCGCACCCATTGGGCATCGCGGTCGTCGTGGCCGAAGAGCACATCGCTCGCGATCGCGGTCATCTTCACGGTCCTGGCGATCGGACAGACGAAGTCGATGCTGTGGTCGATGTGGGTGACCCCGGCCGAAGGAATGAGCCCGTGGGTCGCCTTGAGGCTCACCACGCCGCAGAACGATGCGGGGATGCGGGCCGAGCCCCCCTGATCGACACCGAGCCCGAGGTCGATGTGACCCGAAGCGACCGCCGAGCCGGTGCCCCCGGATGACCCGCCGGCTGACCGGGTTCGGTTGTGTGGGTTGCGGGCAGGGGCGAAGAACGCCGACTCCCCGGTGCCCGACGACGAGAAGTCGTCGAGGTTGAGTTTTCCGACGATGGTTGCCCCCGCGTCGAGCAGTCGCTCGACGGTGACGGCGTCGGTCGTTGGCGTATAGGAGGCGGTGCGAGATCCATTCGTGATCGGAACTCCGGCGAGGGCCAGGTTGTCCTTGACCCCCACCTTCGTTCCGGCCAACGGCCCGCCGTCGGCCCCTGCCACGGTGCACAGCCGCACGAACGCATTGAACGGATCTTCCGCCGCCGTTGGCTTGCGCCCGGGGTCACGAGTCAACCATCGGCGCTGTCGCTCGCCGGCGTCGAGTTCATCGAGGCGGTCCATGGCGCCGAGAAGGCCATCGATCGCCGTTGCGTACATCTCGGCTTCTGCCGGGGTCAGGTGCAGGTATTCGGCTTCGGCCAGCTTGGTCACCTGTTCCGGTGTCGGGCGCCGAAGGAAGCCTCGAAGTCGTGTGCTCGTTGGTTCGTTCATCATCCGACCCAGATTTCCGTGAGATCGACGAACCAGGACTGTGCCATCCGGAAGTTGTGTACCTCTGGCGACACCGCCCGGGGGTTGAGGTCGCTGACCACGAACAGCCAGGCTGCGTCGTCGGTGATGTAGGTGGCAGCCTCGGCGTAGATGGCGGCTCGGTCGGCCGGGACCTCGGTCTGCTTCGCCTGGTCGAACAGCGCATCGACCTCGGCGTTGCTGTACTTGCCGGCGTTGAGCGTCGACTCTGACCCGAACCACAGGGACCAGATCCCCTCTTGCTGGTAGGAGAGCGAGATGTTGATCGCCTCGGCCCCGCCCGGGAT
>CALACD010000186.1 GCA_937890445.1 uncultured Acidimicrobiia bacterium
CATGGACATCACCGACCGGACGACCGTGCTGCGAGACGGGCGATTGGTCGAGACCCTGGTCATGACCGAGTGCGACGAGGCGGAACTGATCGAGTTGATCCTCGGCGGGCATCTGGAGGACTTCTATCCCGAGCCTCATCAGCCGACAGCCAACGTGGCACTGTCGGCCACCGGACTGAGCGGTCCGATCGCGACCGACGTCGATCTGACCGTGCACAGCGGCGAGATCATCGGGCTGACCGGCATCGCCGGTGCCGGCTACGACGAGGTGCCCTATTTGCTGTTCGGTGCGTCGCACGCCCACGCCGGGACCGTCGTCGTCGGCGACCTCACCCTCGACGCGAGCGAGCTCAGCCCGTTGACCGCGATGGAAGCGGGGATGGCGCTGCTGCCGGCCGATCGACCCCGGACCAGCGGGGTCGGAGAGTTCAGCATCACGCAGAACGTGTCGTTGCCGGTTCTCGGTCGCTTCTTTCGCAAGGGTCGACTCCGGCAGGGGGCAGAGCGTTCACGAGTCGAGGAGCTGTTGGTCAGCTACACGGTTCGCCCCCCGAATCCCGATGCGCTCCTCGGGCAGCTCTCGGGTGGGAATCAACAAGAGGCACTCCTCGCCAAATGACTCCAGCGTGAACCACCGGTTCTGCTCTTGCACGAACCGACCCAGGGCGTCGACGTCGGAGCCAAGGCCGATGTGTTCGAGCGGCTCAAGGAGGCGGCCGAGGCTGGCTCTGCGGTGCTCTACTGCTCGGCTGAATACGAGGATCTCGCCCAGATGTGCGATCGAGTTCTGGTCTTCCAGGCGGGACGGGTGGTGGCGACGCTGAGCGGTTCGGAGCTCACCGAGGACCGCATCGTCGAACAGTGCTATCGCGAAGACCTGTATCGCGACGGGGCATCCGACCGGTCGCCGAACCTCGACGCCGGCGATGACGCAACCATCGATCTGACCACCTAGCCGTGTCGCATCCTGAACCAGCGTCGCTCACGGCCCGGGAGCTGCTGAGGGCGTACCGATCGGAGGATCTCCGGGCCGATGAGGTGATCGCGGCCAGCTACGAGTGCCTGTCGGACATCGGACGAGCGGAGGGAATCGTCCTGGCCCTGGCCGATCCATCGACGATCTCCGAGGCATCCCAGGAATCGACGCGACGATGGCGAGCAGGGGAGCCTCGTCCGCTCGAGGGCATTCCGGTGGGCATCAAGGACATCATCGCCACCGCCGACATGCCCACGACGGGTGGCTCTGCCGTACTCGGCGACGCGCTCGCAGGCCAGGATGCGAGCTGCGTGTCCCGTCTGAGGGACAACGCTGCGTGTCCCGTCTGAGGGACAACGGAGCCATCGTGATGGCCAAGTTGGCGACGAGCGAGTTCGCGGCTGGTCAGCCCGACAACCGAACCTTCGGCCGCGTCACCAACCCGTGGGACGTCGATCGGTGGACGGGCGGATCCTCGACAGGCTCGGGCGCCGCCCTGGCCCGTCGACTTCTCCCCCTGGCGATCGGTACCGACACCGGCGGATCGATTCGGGTTCCGTCGGCCTGGTGCGGGACCACCGGTCTCAAGCCGACGTTCGGTCGGGTCTCGTGTGCTGGCGTCCTGCCGTTGTCCTGGACGCTCGATCATGTCGGGCCCATGGCGCGAACAGCTCGCGATTGCGGGCTCCTGTTGGCAGCCATCGCCGGGTCAGATCCGCTCGATCCAGGTTCGACCGCACCGGCGGTCAGCGATCGTCTCGTCACCGGGCCCTGGTGTTCGGGCACCCCGACCAGCCTGGCCGGCCTGCGCATCGGCGCTGTCGGTGGGTGGTTCACCGATGTGTGCGACGGCGAGGTCCTGAGCGCGTGGCGGGTCGCCCTCGAGGTCCTGGCTGACGCCGGGGCCGTCGTCGTACCGGTCGAGTTGCCGAGTGCCCATCTCGCCTTCGAGGCCGGTTGGAAGATCCTGATGGCAGAGGCAGCATCGTTGCACGAGCCACACCTGGGTCGACTGGGCGAGCTCGATCCTGGGTTCGTTGCTCGCATGATGCCGGGACGTGAACAACGGACCATCGACTACCTCCGGGCGCTTCGCATCCGCCCCGTCGTCTTCTCCGAGGCGATGGCCGCGTTCGAGAGCCTCGACGCGCTGTGCACCATCGGGATACCCGGCACGGCACCGAGATTCGACCAACTCACGGTGGAAGTGAACGACGTCTCCCACCCGATGCAGGCGGTGCATTCGCGGGCCACCATGTTCGGCAACATGACCGGTCTCCCGGCGCTCATGTGTCCCTCCGGTTTCGATAGAAAGAACCTGCCGACGGCAGCCCAGTTCATTGGACGACCGTTCGACGAAGCCACCATCATCGATGTCGGCGGTGCCTTCCAAGAGCGAACCACCCATCATCTGGCGTCGGCACTCCAGCCCGTTCCCACCGAAAGATCCCCCTCATGACGAACATCTCCATCGTGTATTACAGCTCCACCGGCAACATCCATCGCCTGGCCGAAGCCATCGGCAAGGGTGCCACGATGGCCGGCGCCGAGGTTCGCATACGCCGTGTCGCCGAGATCGCTCCGGCCGAGGCCATCGCCCAGAACGAACGTTGGGCCGAGCACGCAGCCTGGGCCGAGGAGAACGTCGAACTCGTGTCACTCGACGATCTCGACTGGGCCGATGGCATCGCCCTCGGCTCCCCCACTCGGTTCGGGCTCCCTGCTGCCCAGCTCAAACAGTTCATCGACCAGACCGGTGGGCTCTGGTACCAGAAGAAGCTGATCGACAAGGTCGTCACCGCGTTCACCTCGGCCTCCACGACGCACGGCGGTCTGGAGAGCACGGTGCTGGCGCTGCTCAATACGGCCTACCACTGGGGTTCGATCGTGCTGCCGCTGGGCTACACGGGTGACGCGGTGAACGAAACCGGAAATCCCTACGGAGCTTCGTTCGTCTCGAAGAAGGGGGCATCGCCCGACGAGGCATCCCTGGCGACGGCCGAGCACCAGGGCGCCCGACTGGCAGGAGTGGCCGCCGCCATCGCAGCCTCCCGGTCAACGACGACTCAGCCGGGGACGTGACAGAGACGATGTGACAGAGACGATGTGACAGAGACGACGTGACAGAGACGA
>CALACD010000187.1 GCA_937890445.1 uncultured Acidimicrobiia bacterium
CCTGCGGGCCCGCGACCATTTAGTTTTTTTAAAAAAAAATTGGATCAGTACTGGTATGTATTGTTTTCAATAGACTATACCATTCTCAGCAGCAATGTCGATTGCGGTGAGCCTGTGCACCGAGCCGGGAATGATCGGGGACACGTACGGCGCCGGTGGCATCGCTGTCGTGGGCCCATCGTCGAGATCCGGAAAGTGCCAGGCGCTCGCCGAGTTCGGGCTCGATGAGGTCGGCAACTGGCCCCCATCCCCGTACGGCGAGCCTTCTCTGCTGATGCCACTACCGGCGGCGGCGGCCGGCGGTGGCGGGGTTCCGTAGTCACCGAGGTCCTCGAGGCTGACGTTGTCGGTGTCGGTCAAGCCCATGAGCCACTCATCGGTGCTCTCGAGATCTTCCATTTCGTCGTCGTTGTTCTTGCGCTTGGCAAACAGACCCATGGACTTCTATCGGCACGAAAGGCGCCGGCCCTGTAGGTCATTGGTACCAGTTTCTCGAAGCCATTGGGGCCGGCCCATCGACGGCACACCGGCAACGATGGCCCTGCCCGGCCCGGTACCCTTGGCCGTCCACCCGCCAACGATCGGCTCGGGTGCATCGACGGCCTCGACACAGGTTCGGGGCCTCGACGCAGGATCAGCGGGGACAGGTCCAATGTCGGTTCACGTGTGGACCGTCGTCTCTGGCTGCCGGGCCGCTGTTTCGCGAACCAACCAGGAGCTTCCAGAACTCATGACCCGTGCCACGCTCAACGACATCGTCCTCGCCGATTCCGACACCACGGTGGTGGTCGAAGGCAACCACTACTTCCCCAAGGATTCGGTGAACTGGCAGTACTTCACCTCCACCGAGCTGACCACGGGTTGCCCGTGGAAAGGAACCGCCACCTACTACTCGGTGTCGGTCGGTGGCCAAGAACTCCAGAACATCGCCTGGACCTATCTGGAACCGAAAGAGGCAGCGGCCGAGATCGCCGAGCACGTTGCCTTCTATCCGCAGATCACGGTGCGGTGAGCACCTGCTCCAGTTTCTCCAGCGTTCTCGTCACGTTGCCCAGGTGAGCCTTGGGGTAGCCGGCCCATTGGTAGGCAATCGGCAGGCGCGCCGTTCCCCATTCGAACGACTCGGTGACGTTCGTCGACGCTTCGTCGACCGGCTCGAGCACGTAGCGCCAGATGTGGTGCCCGAAATGTCGCCAGGCAATGCGTCGGTCTTCCTCGAATTCGACCACCTCGTTGGAGATCTTGTAGGGCAGGAACCCGAGGAACCTCATGTCCATGCCGAACGTTGCGCCCATCGTCAGTCGGTCCGGGGCGTTCAACTTGGCGGCCTGGACCATGTCGGAGCCATCGATCTCGGCATGGCGTCGAGGGTCGGACAACAGGGCGAAGATGGTGGCTGCGTCAGCCGGAATGATCCGGGACACCGAAACGATCCGATCAGTCATGATGGTCCTTTGCTACTTGCCGAGGACCGACCGTAGGCCGGCCTCCAGCGTTGGGTGACGGAAGTCGAAACCAGAGGCGAGCAACTTGGTCGGTTCGACGCGAGCGCTGTCGAACAACAGCGCGTTCGCCATCTCGGTGCCCAGGAGCAGACGAGGTCCGAAGGCAGGGACCGGGACGAAGGTCGGGCGGCCCAGGACCTTGCCGAGAACGCTGGTCTGTTCGGCGTTGGTGACGGGATTGGGGGCCGTCAGATTGACGGGCCCGGGCACGCTGTTCTCCAGGAGATGGACAATGGCGGCAACCTCGTCGTCGAGGCTGATCCAACTCATGTACTGCTGGCCGGAACCAAAGCGTCCTCCGACGCCCAGCCGGAACAACGGCAGCAGCTTTTTCAGCGCTCCACCCTTGGGGGTCATCACGATCCCCGTACGCAGGAACGTCGTGGAGATGCCGGCATCGATGGTCGACTGGGCGGCTGCCTCCCATTTGACACATACCTCGGCCAAGAAGCCGCTGCCGGCCGCGCTCTGCTCGGTCAGGGTCTCGTCGCCGCGGTCGCCGTAGTAGCCGATGGCGGAACCGGACAGGAACGACTTGGGTGGCGAATTGAGGCCAGCCAGCGTGGAAGCCAGCAATGAGGTTCCCTTGGTGCGGCTCTCGAGCACGAGCTTCTTGTACGAGGCATTCCAGCGCTTGTCGCCGATCCCGGCACCGGCCAGATGCACGACGCCGTCGACTCCGTCCAGGGCCTCGCCATCGATCTTGCCCGAAGCGATGTCCCACTGGATCTCGTCCGCGCCCGCTCGAGGTGCGCGCCGAACCATCGCAATCGGACGATGGCCCTTGGCCTCGAGAGCCGAGCGCAGTGCAGAACCGATGAGCCCGTTCGAACCCGTGATGACGATGTCCATGTGGTCGATGCTAGGGGATGACGCTTGCAACAGGTCGGGCCGGACAACGGGCTGGCTACGCTCTTGACCGTGAGTACCCGGCTCCTGCTCGTGTTGTCGCTCCTGTGTGGCTTGGCGATTCTCACTGCCTTCGCAGTCCAGGTCGCTCTGCTCTGAGTTCTGGCTGTGACTGCAGACCGTTCAACTGGTGGTCGAGGGGGGCTACAGTCGATCTGGTTCGAAGGATCGGCGACCAGGTCCGTATCCGTGTATGGAGGTGGTTCCCCTGACCAGCCAGCATTTTGATGTCGCGGTGATCGGCGGCGGTCCGGGTGGCTACGCGGCAGCGCTCTACGGCGCCTCGGCAGGGTTGAACATCGCCCTCGTCGAGAAGAACAAGTTGGGCGGCACCTGCCTGAACGTCGGATGCATTCCGGCCAAGGAGTTGCTGGAGACCGCGACGGTGCGGCGGGCCATCGATCACGCGGGCGATTTCGGTTTCCACGTCAAGAACAAGGGCCTGGACTGGAGCCAGACCATGGGCCGCAAGCAGGGCATCATCGACAACCTGGTCGGCGGTCTGGCCGGGCTGCTCAAGAATCGCAAGGTGACGGTGTTCGATGGGCTGGGTCAATTGGCCGCCGACCATCAGACCGTGACCGTGTCGGGCGGAGCGTCGGGTGACGTGTCGATCTCGGCCGATGCCGTGATCCTGGCCGCCGGCTCGGTCCCGCGCACGATTCCCGGTTTCCCGATCGACGCCAAGCAGATCGTGACCTCGGACGAGATGTTGTCGATCGAGGAACTCCCGGAGTCGGCCGTGGTCATCGGCGGGGGAGCCATCGGCCTGGAGTTCGCATCGATGATGAGCGACCTCGGTACCAAGGTGACGATCATCGAGGCACTTCCCAAGATCCTGGCCAACTGCGACGACGACATCACCCGGGTGGTGGAACGATCGTTCAAGAAACGAAACATCGACATCCATGCCGGGGTGATGGTCACCGGTCAAACCACGGGGCCCGACGGCGTGACCGTGCACTTCGGCGACGACCAGTCGGTCACCGCCGACACCGTGGTCGTTTCCATCGGGCGTCGACCGAACTCCGCCACGCTCGGACTCGAGGCCACACAGGTCAAGGTGGACGAGCGCGGCTTCGTCGAAGCCGACATGTTCTGCCGGACGTCCGTGCCGGGCGTCTGGGCTGTCGGCGACGTGATCAACACCCCCCAGCTGGCCCACACCGGCTTTGCCGAGGGCATGGTCGCCATCACCGACATCCTGGGTGAGGATGCAACACCGATCGACTACGGCAAGGTCCCCTGGTGCATTTACTGCCATCCCGAGGTGGCCTTCGCCGGGATGACCGAGACCGAAGCTCGCGAAGCCGGTTACGAGGTCGTGGTGTCGAAGCATCGCTTTGCCGGGAACGGGCGGGCCATGATCGTGGGAGAGACCGACGGTCTGGTCAAGATCGTTGCCGAGAAACGCCCCGACGGCACCGGAGGCCGAATCCTCGGCGTGCACATGGTCGGTCCCTGGGTCACCGAGCAACTGGGTCAGGGCTATCTGGCCGTGAACTGGGAGGCAACGGTGGCCGAGGTCGCGCAGTTCATCCAACCTCATCCGACCATGAGCGAGCTCTTCGGCGAGAGCGTGTTGGCCCTGACCGGGCGATCGCTCCACGGCTGACCGGCTCACCATTCCGCACCCCGTTCTCCGTAGTACCCGCACAACGTAGTACCCGCACAACGTAGTACCCGCACAACAGAGGAGCCCTCGTGGCGAACATCGAAATGCCGCAACTTGGCGAGACCGTCACCGAAGGAACCATCACCCGTTGGTTCAAGCAGGTCGGCGACACCATCTCGGTCGACGAGATGCTGTTCGAGGTCTCGACCGACAAGGTCGACACCGAAGTTCCGTCACCGGTGGCCGGCGTCATCAGCGAGATCCTTGTTGCCGAGGGAGACACCGTCGAGGTCGGCGTCGTGCTTGCCGTGGTCGGCGACGGTGCCGCCGCCTCGGCCCCGGCGGCCCCGGTCGAGGCAGCAGCGCCGCCGGCAGCCCCGGCCCCTGCTGCCGAGCCAGCCCCAGCTCCACCCGCTCCTCCTGCGCCCGCTGCGCCTGCAGTCGCAGCGCCTCCAGTGCCTGCGCCTCCAGTGCCTGCGCCTCCTGCCCCTGCGCCTCCTGCTGCTGTTCCGGTCGCAGCAGATGCCTCCACCGGCGACGGGCGCGTGCTCTCTCCCGTCGTTCGTCGGCTCGTCAGCGAGTATGGAGTCGACGTCGACGCCGTGACCGGGACCGGGCTGGGTGGACGCATCAGTCGCGACGACGTGCAGCGCTACATCGAAGCCAATCAACTCCGCTCCGGTGGTTCTGCGCCCTCGGAAGCGCCCGCCCCAGCGCCCGCTCCGGCTGCGGCCCCTGCTCCGGCTGCGGCCCCGACGACCCTCTCGGCTGCGGCTCCTCGAACGGC
>CALACD010000188.1 GCA_937890445.1 uncultured Acidimicrobiia bacterium
TGGCCCCTGAGTTGCCGATGGTGTCGTCGCAGACGGTCGACGTTGCGTCCCTGTTGCAACTCGGGGGACGACGGGATCGTGCCGTCGACGTGCCTGCGGCGACGCTGTTCGATCGGCATGTGGCCACGCTGCAGCCCCTGCCGGTGCCCGTCGAGGTGGCTGAGGTTCGGAGCATGCTCGAAGCTTTGGGGGAACACGTGATGCGGGCCAAGGGCATCGCTCAGTCTCGTGACGGAGCGCGATGGCTGGTGGAACGGGTCGGCCGCCGCATCTCGATCACGCCCTTGCCGGCTTCGGAGGAACAGGAACCGACCGATCTGGTGGTGATCACCGTGTCGACCGAGGATGTGTCGGGGGTGAGACCGGCCGAACGGTAGCCAGTGATCCTGGTGCGTCCAGGTGAAAGGCTTGCATAAGAATTCAAACGAATGTATTCTTTCTCGATGGTTTCACCTTCGTTCTCGGTCGGCATCGTCGGCGCGTCCGGCTACACGGGAGCCGAGTTGCTGCGGCTCCTGTCGATGCATCCCGGCTTCGAGCTCAAGGTTGCGACCGGTGACAGCATGGCGGGTACGAGCGTGGCGGATCTCTATCCCAGCCTCGCCGCCGCCTACGGCTATCGAGTCTTCGATGCCTTCCGGCCCGAGATCGTGGACGGTCTCGATGTCGTCTTCTGTGGACTGCCGCATGGCGTGAGCATGACGGTGATTCCCGAGATCCGAGGCCGGGCCGGCCACATCGTCGATCTCGGAAGTGACTTCCGGCTGCACGACGCCACGCTCTATCCGCAGTGGTACGGGGCCGATCACACGTGTCCCGAACTCCTCGACGACTTCGTCTACGGACTGCCCGAGCTCTTTCGACACGACATCGAAGGTGCCGAACTGATCGCGGCCACCGGCTGCAACGCCGCGACCGGCGTCTTCGCCCTGGCGCCGCTGTTGAAGGCCGGCATGATCGAAGGCCATGGTCTGATCGTCGATGTGGTGACCGGAGTGAGCGGGGCTGGGCGTCCGCCGAAACCGAACACGACGTTCTGTGCCGTCGACGAGGACGTGACGGCCTATGGCCTGCTGACACACCGGCACACCCCGGAGATCGAGCAGGCATTGACCGAGTGCACGGGCCTCGAGACCTCGGTGCTCTTCACCCCCCACCTCGCTCCTCTGAATCGAGGGATCATCGCAACGTGTTACGGACGCCCGACCGGAACGTTCACGACCGAGGAGGCGATCGAGGCGATGCGGGACTTCTATGCCGATGATCCCTTCATCGTGGTCAGCGATCGCAGCCCATCGGTCAAGGCCACCCTCGGTTCGAATACCGTGCATCTCACTGCCCGGGTCGATCCTCGCACGGGCTTGGTCCTTGCGATTGCCACACTCGACAACTTGATGAAAGGCGCCTCGGGCATGGCCGTTCAGAATGCCAATCTGGCCACGGGTCAGCCGGAGACCACCGGTCTGGCCCTGGCCGGGGTGTACCCATGAGCGGGGAACTTGCGGTCTCGCCGCTCGCTCCGGCCGACTTCCCGGTGCTGCCGGCGGTCGATGGTGTGGAGCTCTCCACCCATGCCGCCGGCATTCGCTACCGCGGTCGAACGGACCTGATGCTGGCCGTGCTGGCCGAAGGCACCACGGTCGCTGGCACCTTCACCTCGTCGTTGTGCCCGTCGGCACCGGTGGAATGGTGCCGGGCCATCCTGTCCTCGGGTCGGGCTCGAGCCCTGGTCGTGAACAGTGGAAACGCCAACGCCTTCACCGGTCGCACCGGTGATGAGGCGGCGCGTCTCACTGCCGAGACCATGGCCGGGGCACTGGGCTTGGACGCCACCGAGATCTATCTGGCCTCCACCGGGGTGATCGGTGAGAACCTTCCCCAGGATGTTCTGGCCCGAGAGTTGCCGGTCGTGCCGTCGAACCTGGCACCTTCGGATCCAGCGACATGGCGGGCGGCAGCCGATGCAATTCGTACCACGGACACCTTCGCCAAGGGAGCGGCGGCAACCGCTGCTTTCGACGGTGTCGGTGCCACGGTGGTCGGCATCGCCAAGGGCAGCGGCATGATCGCTCCCGACATGGCCACCATGTTGGCCTTCGTGTTCACTGACGCAGCAATCACGCCCGAGGCATTGCAACAATTGACCACGGCATCGGTTCGGCGCTCGTTCAACCGGATCACGGTCGACTCCGATACCTCCACCAGCGACACCACTCTGGTGTTCGCGACCGGAGCGCTCGACAATGATCTCATCAGCGGTCCCGGTGATCCCGGGTTCGCCGAGCTGGGTGCAGCCCTCGACGCCGTGACTCTCGAGCTCGCCCATCAGATCGTGCGCGACGGTGAGGGCGCCACCAAATTCGTCACCATCGAGGTGACCGGGGCCGAGCACGACGAGGCGGCCAGCACCATCGCTCTCGCCATTGCGAACTCTCCACTGGTCAAGACGGCGCTGGCCGCATCGGATGCCAATTGGGGTCGAGTGGTGATGGCGGTGGGCAAAGCCGGCCAACGAGCAGATCGTGACCGCCTGTCCATCTGGATCGGCGACGAGCAGTGTGCGGCGGCAGGAGTCGTGGCCGATGGTTACTCCGAGGAGCGGGCAACCGCACACCTTCTGGGAGACGAGGTGCAGCTTCGAGTCGATGTTGGTATCGGCGACGGAACGGCCACGGTATGGACCTGTGATCTGACCCACGGCTACATCAACATCAATGCCGGGTATCGGTCATGACCGACATCGCGGCCGAACGCGGCTATTCACCGGAACTGCGAACCCAGGCCCTCATCGAGGCGCTGCCCTACATTCAGCAGTTTCGCAGCGCCATTGTCGTGGTGAAGTTCGGCGGCAACGCCATGGTCGACCCCGACCTGTCCCGCACCTTCGCCGAAGACATCGTGCTGCTCCGATCGGTAGGCCTGAAGCCGATCGTGGTCCACGGCGGAGGCCCTCAGATCGGTGCTCTCCTGAAGCGATTGGGCAAGGAGTCGGAGTTCCGGGACGGGCTTCGGGTCACCGATGCCGAGACCCTCGATGTGGCTCGTATGGTGTTGGTGGGCAAGGTCGGTCGAGACATCGTCGGCCAGATCAACATCCACGGCGCCTACGCCGTGGGGATGTCGGGTGAGGACGGTGGCTTGATCAAGGTGGTTCCCCATGTGCCGGACCTCGGCTTCGTGGGTGAGATCGTCGAGGTGAACACCGGGATCCTGCAACGGCTCCTGGCCGAGGACCTGATTCCCGTGGTCTCGTCCATCGGTTCCGATGCAT
Organism: uncultured Acidimicrobiia bacterium; assembly: GCA_937890445.1. Classification (GTDB taxonomy): domain Bacteria; phylum Actinomycetota; class Acidimicrobiia; order Acidimicrobiales; family SZUA-35; genus JAHECQ01. Next base: position 3,272 of record CALACD010000188.1, read on the forward strand.
CGGGCCAGGCCTACAACATCAACGCCGATACGGCGGCCGGCGCCATCGCCGGGGCCCTGGGGGCGGAGAAGGTGGTGTATCTCACCGACGTTGCCGGGCTTCTGCTCGACGTCGACGACCCGTCGTCGTTGGTGGCGGCGGCATCGGTGGACCAACTTCGGGCGTTCATCGCCGATGGGACCATCTCTGGCGGCATGGTGCCCAAGGTCGACTCCTGTATCGAGGCGGTCGAGGCCGGGGCCAAGGCGGCCCACATGCTCGATGGTCGGATTCCTCACGTCCTGCTTCTCGAATTGTTCACCGATGCTGGAATCGGCACCAAGATCACCAACGACCGTCGCACGATCCACGAGGGGATGTCCCAATGACCATTCAGGAAACGCATCGAGCCGCAACCGGTGCGCCGGCCGACATGGGGCATTGCCCCCTGATGCCGACCTATGGCCCGCCGTCGGTGCAGTTCATGCGAGGTGACGGAGCCTATCTGTTCGATCGCGACGACAAGAAGTACGTTGATTTCCTCAGCGGACTGGCCGTGACGAGCCTGGGTCACGCCCATCCCCAGGTGGCGGCGGCCATCGCTGCCCAGGCGTCCCGCCTGCTGCACGTCTCGAATCTGTATGCGACCGAACACAATGGACATGTCGCGGCGGAACTGGACCGATTGATCGGGGACGGCACTCCTGTGGGTGGTCAGGTGTTCTTCTGCAATTCCGGTGCCGAGTCGAACGAGGCCGCGATCAAGCTGGCTCGCCGTTTCGGCGGGCATGGCCGTCATCAGGTCGTCTGCGCCTTCGACAGCTTCCACGGTCGCACGCTTGCCACCCTGGCCGCCACCGGTCAGCCGGCAAAGTGGGAGACCTTCCAGCCGCTGCCCGAAGGTTTCAAACATGTGGTCTGGAACGATCTCGACGAGCTCGAACGATCTCTCGATGCCACGACCGCAGCCGTGTTCCTCGAGCCGATCCAAGGTGAGGGCGGTGTGAACCCGGCCACCGAGGAGTACTTCCGTGGCGTTCGCGAGCTGTGCGACGAGCGGGGCATGTTGATGATGGTGGATGAGGTTCAGACGGGGCTGGGCCGGACCGGTCGTTGGTTCGGATTCCAGCACTTCGGCATCCAGCCCGACGTGGTGACGATGGCCAAGGCCCTCGGCAACGGCATGCCGATCGGAGCGTGCTGGGCCAAACGAGACGTGGCAGCCGCCTTCCAACCAGGAGATCACGCCACCACCTACGGGGGACAGCCCATGGCGACCTCGGCAGCCCGGGCCGTGTTGGAGGTCATGACGGCCATCGATGCTCCCGCCCTGGCCGTGGCAGCAGGAGAGATGATCCGAGCCGCACTGGACGAGCTGCCCCAGGTCGCTGGTGTTCGCGGTCTCGGCCTGCTTCTGGCTGTAGAGTTGC
>CALACD010000189.1 GCA_937890445.1 uncultured Acidimicrobiia bacterium
GTCCGGCCGCCCACCCGGCAAGGATGTTGGCCGGCAGGCTGACGAGGGAGACCGGCCCGAATGTCGCCAGCAGGACGGGCAGCACGAACAGCTGGGCCGACAGCGTGACGGCTCCGGCCTCGGCCAGCCACTGAGGCATGTGCGGTAGTGACGCCAGCGAATTCGTCAACCGGACGCTCGACACCAGGATCCCGGTCGATGCCAGCACCGACAGTTGGAACCCCACGGAGTGGACCAGGAACGGGTCGATCAGCACCAAGCCGCTGACCGCGATGGCCAAGTTCCGCAAGCCCGTGGATTGTCGACCCGAGAATGCGGCGAACGTGGCGATTCCCGCCGTCACCGTCGCCCGAATCACCGAAGGCTCGAGCCGAGTGGCCACAGCGAACACCAGCAGGAGGGCAACGATGGCGAGGAGCCTTGCGGTCGCTCCCAGTCGTGCCAACAGGGGCCGGACGATGGCAAGGACGAACGCAACGTTCTGACCGCTCACGGCGAGGAGGTGGCTGAGGCCGGCGGTCCGGAACCTGGCCTGCTGGGCCAGGGTTTGGCTTCGGTCGTCACCGATCACGAGCCCGAGGTACAGGGGCCGAGCATCCTCGGCCAGGAGTTGGCTGCCCGCTCCCACTCGCCGCCGGAGCGCATCGGAGGGAAGATGCCACCATCGGATCGGAGAGACACGCTCCACCATCTCGATGTGCAGCTGCCCCACGAGGTGGCGCGACCGCTGCCAATCGCTGGCGACGATCGGCGCCACGCTTCCGGTGACGGTCAGATCGCGGCCACCGGTGACCGAAGCCAGATCGTACCCGACCGCACCGTTGGCCACGATGACCACCCGCTTCCCATCGGCAAGGCGTCCTTCGGCCCGGGCTCCGAAGGAACCGAGTTCGAAATCGGTGAGTACGCGCACCTGCCCATCGAACCTTGCCGGCTGGAGCGGACGGTAGTCGTGGTTGGACCGAGCGCCGAGACCAGAGGCGAGGAGGAAGCAGCCGACGATCAGCACCTCCGGACGACGAGCCACGACACCGATGACCAGGGCCAATCCGAGGACGACCAGTGGCGCGCTGCGGGCCGTGAGTGCGCCAGTCCACACCGCTGCTGCTAGGGCGGCGACATGCCAGTCCTTCACCTCGCGACCGCCATGGCCCGCAATGTCTCCAGCTTGGCCGGACCAATCCCCGGGACCAGCAGCAGATCGTCGACCGAGGCAAAGGGACCGAACTCGTCCCGATGGGCGACAATGGCGGCAGCCGTCGCCGGCCCTACACCAGGCAGTCGCTCCAGGCCGACGGAGTCAGCCCGGTTGATGTCGACTGGGCCGTCGACGGGGCCGCCGAGCAGCCCCGGGGCGGCCACCACGGTCTCGCCGATGACCGGAACTCGAATCTGGACTCCATCAGGGACTTCGGCCGCCAGGTTCAGCTGATCGATGTCGGCCTCGGGCGTCGGGCCGCCAGCGGCCTCGATGGCATCGAGGACACGGGAACCATCCGTGACCTGATAGACGCCGGGGCGCAGGACGGCACCAGCCACATGGACCAGTACGACCGTTGGTTCGGCAGCCGCGGTCGGCGGGGTCTCGAGCGCAACGACGGGTATACGGTCGTCGACGACCGGCGCTGAGTCGGGACGACCCAACCACCAACCGCCCGCCACCAGCATTCCGACGATGAGCAGGGCGCTGGCGGCGACCGATGGCCGATCTCGCCATGCATCGAGTTTGAGCAACCAGGCATCGAGCCGACCGGTAAGCGACCGGTCGTCGAACGTGTCCATCGTCGACCCCCAGGGGTGGAAGACCTACGTGAGGGGGAAGATGGGGGAAGAGGACGAACGGCTGGTCAGTGCGAACGGCTGGTCAGTACAAGCGAGTGGACAGTTGGCGTCGCCAACCTGTGGTGCTGGGGTGCTCGGGACCCAGCACCGTCAGGAGATCCACGAACTCCTGACGAGCCTCGTCGTTGCCCTTCACCATGTCCAACAATTCGGACAGGCGAGCCTCGACCTGCTCGTGTTCGGCAGAGGCATCCGATGCGCCGGTGCGGGCCAACGCGGCAATCCTGCGAGTCTCATCGGTTTCCGGGATGCGGGCCACCAGGTCGAGAGCCTCGGCGTATCGACCTTCCTGCACGTAGAGATCAGCGAGTCTCGGAATGGCCACCGGATGCCCGTGATCGGCTTCGAGCACCCGGAGGAGCGACTCGGCATCGCCGGCATCCAGGAGCGCCTGGATCTCGAGCTCTGCCCCACTGGGAAGCAGTGACTCGACGAAGGCTCGCACTTCGGCCTCGGGCTTGGCTCCGAGGAAGCTGCCCGCAACCTGTCCGCCCTTGAGAGCATGGACGGCCGGTATGGACTGCACCCGGAATGCAGCAGAGATCTGCGGGTTCTCATCGACGTTGACCTTGACCAGCACGACAGTCGGCTCTGCGGCTCCGCGGTTCACATCGGCGATCACCTTTTCGATGATCGGCCCCAACGTGCGGCAAGGTCCGCACCACGGCGCCCAGAGATCGACCACGACAGCGACCGACATCGAACGTTCGATCACCTCCGTCTGGAAGGTTTCGTCGGTGACATCGGGAATCATGGCGTCGTTGGTCACGAGCATCAATCTATCGGCGTCGCCTCCTGGTCGTCTCCCCGGTCGCTTCGTGTCGTGTCCCGAGCGGCGGCGTCGAGGTGGCCCCATCGGCCGGTACTGGCTAGCGTCGACGGGCACGGCGGGCCCACTACGCCCGGACACCGATGCAGTTCGGCGAGAGCCGAGAAAGACGAGTGGCACGATGAAGGTCGATGGAGGATTCGGGGTAGGAGCGGCGGGGATCGGTGCCGCAGGAACATCGGCCAAAGAACAGGAAGCGGCCGGTTACAGCGGCTTCTGGACAGCGGAAACCAACCACGATCCGTTCTACCCGCTCGTCCTGGCGGCCGAGCACACCACCGAGATCGAGCTGGGAACCTCGATCGCCGTGGCCTTCGCCCGGAATCCCATGACCCTGGCCAATTCGGGATGGGATCTGCAGGAGTTCAGTCAAGGTCGCTTCATTCTCGGGTTGGGGTCCCAGATCAAACCCCACATCACCAAACGATTCTCGATGGAGTGGTCGAAACCGGCAGCCCGGATGCGCGAGATGATCCTGGCCATTCGAGCCATCTGGCACACCTGGGAGACTGGCGACAAGCTCGACTTCCGCGGTGACTTCTATCAGCACACCCTCATGACCCCCTTCTTCGACCCTGGGCCCAACCCGTACGGGAACGCCAAGATCTTCCTGGCCGGTGTCGGCGAGTTGATGACCGAGGTGGCGGGTGAGGTGGCCGATGGGTTCATCTGCCACGGATTCACGACCGAGCGGTATCTGCGCGAAGTGACGATCCCGGCCATCGACCGAGGCCGGGTCAGAGCAGGCAAGATGCCACTGGCGGACTCCGACGACTTCGAGATCGTCGGCCCTTCGTTCGTGGTGACAGGCAACGACGAAGACGAACTGGCCAAGGCGGCACAGGGCACGAAGCAGCAGATCTCGTTCTATGGTTCGACGCCGTCGTACCGCCCGGTGCTCGACCTCCACGGCTGGGGTGGTCTTCAGGACGAGCTGAACGCCATGTCGAAGCAGGGCAAGTGGGCCGAGATGGGAGATGTCATCGACGACGAGGTGCTCAACACCTTCGCCGTCGTCGGTGGTCCCGAGGACATCGCCCCCGAGCTGAAGGCTCGCTACGGCGATGTCATCCAGCGGATCAGTTTCTACGCCCCGTACAAATCGGATCCGGCCCGATGGAGCGCTGCGTTCGCCGCCCTCAAGTCCTGAGCCAGGTTCCGTCGAGGACGGCGACGTCTCGGACCACTCAGCCCGCCAGCTCGAGCGAGCCGGCCAGATACTGCTGTTTGCAGAGCACTCGTTGCAGCTTGCCGGAACTCGTCTTCGGCAAACTACCGGGTCGGACCAGGATCACGTCACGACATGGCACCCCGACAGCATCGATGACACTGCTCCCGATGCTGGACCGGAGACGGTCCAGATCCTCGCTCTTGGTCTCGGCCACGAC
>CALACD010000190.1 GCA_937890445.1 uncultured Acidimicrobiia bacterium
CTCGAAAGAGGCGGCGGCGACTCTTTCATGACAGGATGATCGACGTGCCCGTCCGCAAACTTTCCACGACTGACGCGTTCGTCGTCACCGACCTACCCGACGCACCGGCGACCGGAATCGTCCGAGCCGCTCGCAAGATCCTCGAGGCCGGCGCCGAGGACCTGGCTCGGTCGGCGACCTATACCTTCGCCGCATTCGAACTACAACGATCCGGAGCATCCGCGGGCATCAACGCCGAGGGTGATGCGGTCGCTGCCGCCGTTGCGGCCTTCGTCGACGAACTCGGCCCCGAGGTCACCGGTGGGGCTCTTCATCTCGATGCGGCGAAGGGAATCAACCAGGACGCCTTCGCGCCCCTCGCAGCCGCCGCCGACCGCAACCCTGCGGGTGGCACGGTCAGCGCCGCGGCGGCCGGGATCGTGGCTGCCACGGCATGGGCGCTGGGTGGGCTCGAAGGCAAGACCGTTGCCGTCGAGGGATCGGGAGAGGTGCCCGAGGCGGCACTGACCCAGATGCTCGAGGCGGGAGCCACCCTCGTCGAGGTTCCCGGTGTGGACGCCAAGCCATGGATGATCTGGGGCGCTCCTGTCGATGCGATTCTTGCCGGCTCCAAGGCCGGAACGCTCACCCACCAGGGGGCCGACTTCGTCAAGGCAACGGCGATCGTTCCCTGGGGACCGATACCGGTCACCACCAAGGCCTTCGCCACGTTGCGTCGGCGCGATGTGGTCGTGGTTCCCGACTTCGTGAGCGCCGGTGGTGCGCTCCTGGGGGGCTATCTCGAGGGCGACGCCGATTCGGTCCGCTCCCAGATCTCGGCTCGGGTGACGGACGTGCTGAGCGCCGGCGCTGCCAACGACGACGGTGTGCTCCTCGGCTGCTGCTATGCCGCCGAGGCCTTCCTCGCCACCTGGACCGATACCCGCCTGTTCGGTCGCCCTCTCGCATCCTAGTGCGCGGGCCGCTGTACCTCAGTGGTGAGCGGCTTCCCAGATGCGATCGACGCCGGACAGGATCACGACGGCAGGATCATCGGTCGCGTCGTGGTCGATGAGCATCCCGGCCAGCCCTGCTGCCCCGGTCGGATCCGGAGGCGGCTCGACTTGGCTGGCAGCCAACATCGCGGCCCGAGCGAAGTCCGCCTCCGACGGCAGGACGGGCCAACCGCCCGTCCGCAGCTGGTGAGTGAGCAAAGGCCGCCAGTCATAGGTCATGTCGTCCAGGATTCCGGTGGCGATGCTGGTCGGGACACCGGGCCAGGCCACCATCACGTCGTCGGCCTCGGCGATGACTCGATCGAAGACGCCGGCCTGGGCCGCGGGACGAAGCAGGTCGGCCAGGGTTCGAGCGTCCTGCGGATCTTCTTCACCGAGGACGTCGAGCAGCCGAGGAACCAGCCGATGCCAGGCCTCGGCCAGTGGATGGGCCGCCAGGGGTTGCACCGGATGCAAGCGTGGGAGTGGAATCAGGTCGGCGCGAAGCAGGCCATCGACCACCGCAGTGGCGAACGCTCCACCGCCGACCTGGATGTACAGGTCGGTCGGTTCGACGCCCAACTCGGTCAACTGTTCGGCCAGCTCGAGACCGATCGTGCGGGCTCCGTCGAACACACCGGGGCACGTCGTGCCCTGAACGGTGAAGGGTTCGGCCCCGTTGCGCACTGCGTGCTGCAGCCCCGCCATGCAGGGGTCCCCGACAGCCGATGGCTCGCGCTCGCACGTGATCACGTTGGCCTGGAGCATCGCAAGTCGTTCGATGACCAGCGGGTCTGCATCCACGGGTACGAAGACGTCGAGATCGCGATCGAGAGCTCGGGCCACCACGGCAGCACCCAAGGCAGCATTGCCGCAGGAGGCGATGGCGAGTGTCGGCTCGTCTCGACCTGCGGTGCCACAACGGCTGATGATGGACTGCAGGGCCAGGCCGAACAGATGGCGGGCCTTGTGAGAACCTGCCACGTTGCCGGTCTCGACCTTGGCCCACACGAGACGAGACATGGGTGTGTCGAGCTGGACCAGTGGTGTCTCGGCGAAGCCGTGGCCATCGACCGCCGCCACTCGAGCGTCGAGTTCGGTGACGAGGCCGACGTACTCGGCATCGGTCATTCCGGCCGCGATGGCCTCGGCGTAGGTGTCGAGCAGATGCCGAT
>CALACD010000191.1 GCA_937890445.1 uncultured Acidimicrobiia bacterium
TCCGCCCGGCCGACTTCGACGGTCTCCAGCACTGGTTGGCCACCGGCCTCCCGCCGAAACGGATCAGCGAAGCGTTCGCCAATACGCCCGAGTTCCGGGACCGGTACGGCCAACTCAACAACGATGGCTTCGTGCGACTGGTCTACCAGAACGTGATGAGCCGCACGCCCGACGATGAAGGCCTCCAGTACTGGAAATCCCGTCTGAACAGTGGGTTCCCCCGAGGTGAGATGATGGTCGGCTTCAGCGAGAGTCCCGAATTCAAGCTGCGTCGAGCCTGACCCCCACGGTTACCCGGGCGGATCGCCGACGTCGATCCCGAGGCTGTGCAGACGTTCGATCTCCCACTCCGGGCGCAGCGGGGACCGTCCGAGCTCGACTGCCGTCAGCTGTGGTCCGTCCTCGGCCCAGACATGGCAGGTGTTGGTGTTCATCCGCAGACGACGTTCCCGCTCCTTGGGGTCCGACGCGATCTCCAAGCGATCGGCCAGATCGTCGTGCAGCGTGACCTGGCTCCAGCTGGCCTGGATGGCGACCGGCCCCATCGCCAACAGGAGTGCGCCGATGTGGGCACAGCCGCCGGGGCCGCCGAACAGCTCCTTGACCTTGCGGGAATACCCACGGGCAATCGAGACGCCGACCAGCTGTTGGTAGTCATCCAGGATGTCGCTGCAGATTCCGAACGGTCGGGTCTCCATCTGCGTCTCGACCTCGATGATCTCGAACTGGGGGGTCTGGATGAGGAGATCCACGATCATGTCGTGGATCACCAGCGGCGTCCCGTCGGCCAGCCCGAGGCCATGGGGTTTGGTGTCGGTCACCCGACCCCGCACCCGCATGACGCCATCGCCCTCGTCGAAGGCTTCCGTCTCGTAACTTCTCTTGTGTATGGAGATCGACACCGGATCGAAGGTACCGCTTCGGGCCGGAATCGCACGCGGCGTCGCCAGGTCGTCGACGAGGGCCCCGAGCGCATTCGATCTGGCAACGGGCAGTTCGCTCAGGCCAGCACAAACCCCTCGTAACCGTTGGCTGCGACCTCGTCGCACCTCTCCCGGTACGGACCGCAACCACCGATGTAGGGCAGGAACACGCGTGGCTTGCCGGGCACGTTTGCCCCCATGTACCACGAGTTGGCGAGCGGATAGAGCGTCTGGTCGCCGGACTCGGCCACGTGGGCCACCCATGCCTCCTGGGCCTCGCTGGTGGCGTCGACGGTCCGCTTGTCGTTGTCTCGCATGTATTCGATGAGATCTGACACCCAGTCGATGTGCTGCTCGATCGACACCATCATGTTCGAGAGCACCGAGGGGCTGCCCGGACCGGTGATCACGTAGAAGTTGGGGAAGCCAGCGACACACAGCCCCAGGTAGTTCTGTGGACCGCCCTCCCACTCATCGGCCAGCTTGCGCCCTCCAACACCGCGAATGTCAACCCGGGTCACTGCCCCCGTCATGGCGTCGAAGCCCGTGGCATAGACGACGACATCGAAATCGAAGTGCTCGTCGGTGGTGTTGATGCCCGACGCATCCATCGAG
>CALACD010000192.1 GCA_937890445.1 uncultured Acidimicrobiia bacterium
GGCCATCGCGATGTTGTGGGCGGCTCACTGCGGGCCCTCTGCACCCTCGGTCTGCATGGGTCAGAACCTACGATCGACACACCGACCAGAGAAGGGTGCGCGCTCCCCCTTGACAGTTCGGCACCGGCCGGAAACTCCGACAGCAGCGGGTTCAGCCTGCTCTCTCCCGAAGTAGACAAGCGCTATCCTCGATACTCATGGTGAAAATGAAGGATGAGCTGAGCGACGGCTGGGACGGAGTGCGCCGGAGCTATCCCCCCATTCTGAACACCGCTCAGGTCGCCGAGATGCTCGATCTGAACGTGCGGACCGTGTTGGCCATGGCCAACGACGGCCGACTACCGGCCAGCCGGCTGGCCGACTCCCGCAAGTACCACTTCTTGTTGGAGGACGTGATCAAGACCTTGCAGGCCAACAAGATCGGTGGCGCGGCCCAGCCGTTGGGCAGCGACGCCTGAGATGAACCCTTCTTCCGCTCACGAACATCCCGGAACGGGCGATCGCATCCCTGTACGTGAGGTACGAACCCTCATCTTGTGACGTGTCACAGGGTGGTGATCCAGGTCACCATGTGCAGCGGGATCAAGAAGCCCAGTCCGTGGGTGTCGACGCCTTGCACATGAGAGTCGCTGACTCCGACGATCGTGCCGGAGACGAGTGCTCCGAACCGCCGGGACAACGACACCCGTTCGCCTCCGCCGAGCGCCTCTCGAAGGCGGGCCTGCAGCGTGTGAGGATGCCCCGTGGACACCGGCCCCGGCCGCTCCGCTCCCTTGGTCTGTCGCACCAGCCCGACTGCATCGAGTCCGAGATCGAACCGCTCACCACCAAGGTTCTCGATCACGACCAACCCGACCCCGAGATGTACGACTCGACCGACCAGCTCGCGGTCGGGCATCTCGACCTTCAGCTCGGCTCCTCGAGCACCGAGATCAGCCAGAACGGCATGCAGGGTCTGCGTGGAAGCGGCATGCTCGGCAACCGTTGCCTCGACTTCTTCCTGGTACCGACGGGCTTCGAGTCGGGCAAGACGAACCTGGTCCTCATGGCTGCGAGCATCCATGCCTCGATGATCGGCATTCCCGGGCTCGGCTTGATCTCCATTCACCCAAAAGAGATGTTGACAGCGGTTGTTTACTGTTCTTTACTCTTTTGACGTGACCGCAGACGACGTCATCATCGAAGCAGCCACGGTCGCCGCCGTACTCATCGGCATCTGGTGGTGTGTCAGCGTGGCCGCGTGGTCGGTCCACGACCGCCTCGGCCCGCAGGGGCGGTCGATCGACCATCGCACCCGCATCGTGCGCCAACTCCGGTTCACGTTTCCCGGAAGTCGGCTGATTGCCCGAGGGTTGATGTCGGTGGCACTCCCACTGACTGCGTGCTCGTCGTCGTCCGATGCTCCCACCCTGGTGTGGGTGGACGACGCCCCACCGACCACCAGTGTCCCGACCACCACCCCACCGACCACCAGTGTCCCGACCACGACCCCACCCACCACAGCCCCACCGACAGCCATGACGCCCCGGGACAGCGACGATTCCGGCCCGACCGACCTCATCGGGCCCTCCACCCACGAGGTCCGGGCCGGCGAACACTTCTGGTCCATCGCCACCGACACCTTGCTCGAACGGCTCGGGCAGACACCGACCTCGAGACAGGTCGCCACCTATTGGCGGGCCCTGATCGCAAGCAACCGCGCCAGCATCGTGTCGGGTGATCCCGATGTCATTCATCCCGGTGAGCTGCTGACACTTCCACCGCTCACCGGCTGAAGGGTTGGGTCGCACCTTCGGGAATCGCGACACGGTCGCGCTGGTTCGTTGAGGTATGACCTCGATCACCGCAGAACTGCTCTCCGACTATCGCGTCGACATCAACAACGGGACCCACCGCTGGCGAGCAGACGAGCCCGCCGACCTCGGCGGGGACGACACCGGCCCCAATCCCTACGACCTGCTGCTGGGGGCGGTTGCCGCCTGCACGGTGATCACCCTGTCGATGTTCACCAAGCGCAAGGGCATCTCCATGTCGTCACTGTCGGTCGAGTACAGCTATGACAAGGTCCACGCCGATGACTGCGCCACCTGCGACGAGGACGCAACCGGCCTGATCGACCGAATCACCTCCCGCATCTTCATCGACGGCGACTTCGACGAAGCGACGCGCCGCCGTCTCATCGACATCGCCCAGAAGTGCCCCGTCCACCGCACGCTCGAGGCCGGTATCCACTTCGAGGAAACGGTCTACGCCGGCTGAGCCACACGGATCGGCCGACGTTCAGGCGTGCAGCACCAGCAGGAACTGCCCGCCCCCCGGTTCGATCGAGGTCCACGGATCGAGTCCGGGATGCAACCGCGACACCCGATCGACCAACCAGGCCGCCGCCGCTTCGGCATCGTCCTCGCTGGGGCAGCGGGCCATTGCCTCGCGCCCACCCTTGGTCGCCAGCCGTTCGACGGTCGGGATGATCGGTGCCGGGTCGATGACGAACAGATCCGGCGACCAGGCGACGACGGCTTCGACGCCCCCCTTCCCGGTGTTGCACGAACGATGGGCCAGTCGCTCTCGATTCGACTCGTCACCTCCACCCTTCTTCTGTTTGGTCTTGGCCTTTCGTTTGGTGATGCGTCGATCGATGCTCGGACCTCGGTCGTCGTTCACCGAGGCATCCGGATCCACCGATTCGTCACAGAGCCAACAGCGCCAGCCGTCGACTTCACCCACCTCGTCGATCGTGCTCATGACTCGACCGCCTGCGTCATCTGGAGGCCAGGCGACGCAGCGGCGGTTCGGTGGTCGGCGGTTGCCGCCGAGGCGGCAGATCGGTCAAGAGGTCACGGGTCGCGGCTGCGATGATGGCAACGGCCCGCTCGAAGGGCTCTGTCGTTCGGTCTGTCGGCTTCTGGACCCCGCTGACCTTGCGAACGTACTGGCGGGCTGCCGCCTCGATCTCCTCGGGAGTTGCCCCGGGTTCGAGTCCGCGCAACGTGGTGATGTTTCGACACATGCCGCGAGTCTGCCACAACCGCGATCTACGCTCTCGAACTGATGTTCGAAGATCTCAACCCGGAGCAGCGCCGAGCCGTCGATCACGATGAGGGACATCTGCTGATCGTGGCCGGGGCCGGCACCGGCAAGACCAAGACCCTGGCGGCCCGAGTCACCCGCCTGATCGAGGACGGCGCCGACCCGAACCGCATCCTCCTGCTCACCTTCACCCGCCGTGCCGCCACCGAGATGCTCGGGCGAGTCGCCGCCGTCTCCTCCGATCGGTCGGCGGCCCAGGTCTGGGGCGGCACGTTCCATGCCATCGCCAATCGGATCCTGCGGCAATACGGTTCGGCGGCCGGCCTGCCGGCCGGGTTCACCGTTCTCGATCAGGGCGATTGCACCGACCTGTTCGGCATGGTCCGCAGCCTGCCCGGGCTTGCCGCCGACGGCACTGCGTTCGGTGAGCGGGGCAAGCGATTCCCCCGCAAGGAGACCATCGCCGGGATCTACGGACGAATGGTCAACAGTCAAGCCAAGCTGGCCGAGGTCCTCGAGACCGACTATCCCTGGTGTGCCGAACACGCCGAAGATCTCAAGATCATCTTCACCGCCTATACAGCCAAGAAGCGGGCCAACCAGGTGCTCGACTACGACGACCTCCTCCTCTTCTGGCGAGGCCTCGTCGCCAGCCCCATCGGGGGAACGCTTCGAGACCTGTTCGATCACATCCTCGTCGACGAGTACCAGGACACCAACCCGATCCAGTCCGACATCATTCGTGGCATGGTGCGACCACCGCAAGCAGCGGTACCGGGAACCTCCGTGTGCGCGGTCGGCGATGACGCCCAGGCCATCTACGGGTTCCGATCGGCGACGGTGGCCAACATGTGGGCGTTCGCCGAACACTTCGGACACGCCACCGTCGTCACCCTCGAGCAGAACTATCGCTCGACCATGCCCATTCTGGCCGTCGCCAACGCGGCGCTGAACCAACCCATCAAGGGCGCTGCGGGTCGTACCGCCACCGGTGACGTCGCCTCCACGACAGCGGCCAACGTGACGGGCACCCACTTCCACAAGGAATTGTGGTCGGAGCGAACCACGGGGACCATGCCCCTGCTCGTGACCGCCAACGACGAGGGTGATCAGTCCCGCTACGTGGCCGACGCCATCCTCGACGCCCGCGAACGGGGCATCGACCTCCGAG
>CALACD010000193.1 GCA_937890445.1 uncultured Acidimicrobiia bacterium
CACCAGCCGAGCATCCCCGGGACAGAAGACCCCCACTTTTCCGCATCCTGCTAGATCTGCCGGCACAGAGAACCCGGAGGGTCAGATGGAGACACAATCGATGCACGGGATCGAACCGGTTCAGATGGTTGGTGGCCTCCGTCGTCTCAAGGCAGGCAACCCGATGAGCCAGCGAGTCTCACCGACGCAGCTCTCGCTGGGACAGTTCGCAGCTGGTCTGCAGCAGGAGATCGACCGGGCCTTGGCCGATGAGCGCACCGTCCTGGTGCTGCGAGTCCTGCACCGTCCCGTTCCCGGCTACGAAGGTGATCTTCGCAAGGTGGTCCCCGTCGAGATTCGCGATCGAATTGGATCGATCAGTGAGCTGATTCGTCTCAGTGCCATTTCCTCGTCGGAATTCCTGGTGTCGATTGGTTCGCTGCGGCGTCGGTCCGATGGGGAGGAGTTCGTCGGCCTGGTTCTGCAGGCACTTCGTCCTCCGATCGTCGTGGACGGGCTTCCCCATCACCTCGACCCCAGGGTCGGTGCTGCTCTGCTCGATCGGGAGAATCCATCGGTGGAGCTTCTGCTCGACGGCGCGGCTCTTGCACTGTCGGAGTCCGACGATCGTCACCACGGCATGATGTTCCACCCCTACCAACGGGTTCGTCGTCAGCGGCAGTCGGCAATGGAACATGACTTGCGGGCAGCGGTGTTGGCCAACGAGGCAGGCTCGGCGGTCCAGCCCGCCTATGATCTGGCGACCGGTGAACTCCGGGCGTTCGAAGTCTTTGCCCGCTGGAATCGTGCTGGCAAGGGACACGTACCGGCAGCCGAGTTCGTGCAAGTCGCCGAGGAGATCGGCGTCAGCCACATCCTCGGTCGTCAGGTTCTGCAGCGAGCGCTGTTCGTGGCCAGTGACCTCGTCGATGGCGGCCATCTGTCCGACATCACGCTCTGGGCGAACGTTGCCCCCGGGGAGGTGATGCACCCGGAGTTCTTCAACACGATCACGGCGGCCATCTCGATCAATCCCCGGGTGAGAGTCGGTCTCGAACTGAGTCCCAGTCCGCCTGCGGACGCGAACGAGATCCACGAGGTCCTGAAGCAGCTGGTGGCACGAGGAGCGCGGGCAGCCGTGGGCGACTTCGGCATCGGGAATGCGAACCTGACCGTCCTTCGTCAGCTCCCCTTCGACTCGGTCAAGATCGACCGTTCGCTCACCAGACAGATCGTGGGCAGCGAGCAGTCGGCCGACGTGGTGAAGATGCTGATCGAACTCGCAGCGCTTCTGGACTTCGAGGTGACCGCTCAGGGAATCGAGACCGAGGCTCAGGCCGAGCTTCTACGCTCCCTGGGTTGCGCCATCGGCCAGGGCTACCACTTCGGGGTTCCGGTCGACATCGCCGAGATCGGGACCATTCTTCGGCCATCGGGGAGCTCGTCGTAATCGGCCGCGCCGTAGCCGTCGGAGTCCATCGTTCTCGGGTGATCGTCCATCGTTCTCGGGTGATCCGGCGGTGAGGCATCCGACCGGCCGACGGTCCCCATCGACGCCCGGCGGGCGTCGTCGGATCAGAGTCGGTCGAGGATCTGGAGTCGCTTGGCGTCGAACTCGGCCTTCGAGATCAGACCCTCGCGGTGGAGATCGTTGAGCTTGGCCAACAGGGCCTTCAGATCGTCGTGCGATGCGCCGGGCCGTCCCGCTGCCGGTCGACGGTTGCCGGCACCGCGGAACTGGCCTCCGGGACCACCTGCTCCGTCTCGTGACGCAGCGCCGGCACGCCCAGGCGAAGCGGTCGTCTGACGAACGGGTCGACCGCGGTACATCATGGTGGGTTCGTCGGACGCCGGGTGCACATCAGCAGGCCGGGTCGGTGCGCTGTCGTGTGCGATCGGCCCCTGGGCCTGTTCGACCTCGAGGGCACGATGGGACTTGCGCAGGAGGTCGAGGTTGCGTTGTCGCTTGTCGTCGTCGGTCATCGAGCCTCCTCTTCGGTGATCTCTGGACTAGCGAGCAGTCAACTCGTCGAACAAGGCATCGAGGTCTCGGTCCGACTGCTCCTCGTAGTCGACGAAGTCGTCGTTGTAGGCCGGGGTTGCGTGCTCCCCGAGATCGAGACCCATGCGCTCGACCTCGGGGTCGACCCGGAGTTTGTTGAGGGATCGCATCACCATGAACAGGGTGCCGACCGTGACAGCCACGAAGGTCGAGACAGCCAGGAGGCCGGTGATCTGGCTGATCAGCACGGCGGGGCCGCCTCCGTAGAGGAGGCCGTTCGGGCCCTGGCCGCCGGGCACGGCATCGCCGTCGGCGAAGAGTCCCAGGGCGATCGTTCCCCACGCCCCGCACATGAGGTGGACGGGGCTGGCGCCGACCGGGTCGTCGATGCGAACCCGGTCCAGCAGCAGGACTCCGTGGGTGGCCAGAACGCCTGCGGCCAGACCGATGAGAAGTGCTCCGAAGAACGAGAGGTTGGCGGCGCCGGCCGTGATGCCGACGAGTCCGCCGAGGACGCCGTTGCCGATCAGGGTGACATCGGGGGTCTTGAGCGTGAGCCAGGAGGCAAGGGTTGCGCCGATACCGCCGGCCGCGGCCCCGATGGCCGTCACCGTGGCGATCATGCCGATCTGGAGATCCGCGCTCAACAGCGAGCCGGCATTGAACCCGAACCAGCCGACCAGGAGAATGAACACACCGAGAATGGCCATCGGAATGTTGTGTCCCGGGATGGGCAACGAGTTGCCCTCGGCGTCGAAACGGCCGATACGAGGACCGAGAACGGCGGCACCCACCAAGGCGGCGACACCGCCAACCACGTGGACCAGGGTCCCACCGGCGAAATCGATGAACGGCGTGTCCATCTGGCTCAGCCAGCCGCCACCCCACTGCCAGCTCACCACGATCGGGTAGACCAGCGTCGAGATGCCGATGGTGTAGATGAAGTAGGCCTTGAACTTGACCCGTTCGGCAACAGCACCCGACACGATCGTGGCGGCGGCAGCAGCGAAGCCCATGTTGAACAGGAAATGGACGGGCATGGTGAGGTTCGGGGCGCCAGGGGCTGCATCCGTCGGACCTCCCCAAAGCCAGGCGAAGCCGAGATAGTCGGCCCCGCTGAAGGCGATGTGGTAGCCGATCAGAGCGAACCCGATGGAACCCACGACGAAGTCGAGCAGGTTCTTGAGCATCATGTGAGCAGCGTTCTTGGCCCGGGTGAGACCGGCTTCGACCATCGCGAAGCCGGCCTGCATGAAGATCACGAGGACGGCGCACACCAGGACGAACGCATTGTCGACCAGGAAGCTCGGATTGTTGGCCACGTCGACGGATTCGGCTGCTGCTGTCGGCGACGCAATCAGTAGTGTCAGGAGCAGCGCCGGAACGGCGGTGCGGATGATTCGTGAGTTCATGGGTGGCTCTCGTTGGTCCGGAAGAATCGGTCTCTCCGAGAAGATCGGCGGGTCCAGCGAAAACCTGAGCAATCTTTGTTCGCGGTGTCTGCCGTTCCGGTCGCCAAGTGGGGTTGTCGTCGGGCATGCTTCGAGCGATGTCCTTCTCCGAGATTCCCGTGGTCGACCTCTCCCCATGGACGACACCCGACGCCGATCGGTCGGCATTCGCTGCCGAGGTCATCGAGATCTGTCACCACATCGGCTTCTTCGTCGTGGTCAATCACGGCATCGAGCCGGCCTTCCTCGATCGAGTGTTCGCCATGATGAGGGATCTCTTCGCGCTCGATGAAGACGAAAAACGTCGGATCGACAAGCAACGATCCCCCCATTTCCGAGGCTGGGAACAACTCGGCTCGGAGTACACCAACGGTCGGCCCGACATGCGCGAACAAGTCGATCTCTGGACCGAGCACCCGGCTCGGACCGGCGTCGTCGAGCCGCTCCACCTGCGGCTCCTGGGACCGAACCAATGGCTGCCGGACGAGGTTCTGCCGGGGTTCCGGGCGTTGAGCTTGGAGTGGTTCGAACGGTGCGGGGTGCTGGCCGACCAGCTCCTCGGCGTCATGAGCGTTGGACTGGGTCTGGACGAAGATCACCTTCGTGGTCTGTTCGGCCAGGAGACGATGTCACTCACCAAGTTCATCCACTATCCACCGACCCCGACGGGAGCAGCGGGCGTGAACCCGCATCACGACGCCGGTTTCCTCACCGTGCTGGCGGCCGGCGAGACCCCCGGGCTCGAGGTGAAGAGCCCGGAGGGCAAGTGGATTGCGGTGCCGAACATTCCCGGGGGCCTGGTCATCAACCTGGGTGAGATGCTGCAGGGAATCTCCGGCAACTACCTGGTTGCCACTGCGCACCGGGTGGTGACGATGTCGGAGCGGCTCTCGGCCGGCTACTTTCACGGCCCGTCGCTCGACACGTCGCTCGCCCCGCTCGATCTGGCGCCGTTCTATCGTGAGGCAGTTGCCATGAGCCCCCGGCACGCCAATGCGGGCTTCATGGCGAGGAGATCAGAGGTCGAGTCGGGAGTCGAGGACATGGGTTCGTCCCATCGTGCTGAGGTCTACGGCGAGCAACTCTGGAACTACTTCTGTCGGAGCTATCCCGACATGGTGGCCAGGCACTATCCGGCCACTGCAACCTGACCAACGGCCCGTGACCAACGGCCGAAGAGCTCGAACAACAGCCAAGAGGAAAGCAACCCGAACATGACGACGGAACTGAGATTCGGCTGGCTCTCGCCGGTCATCGGCAACCAGTGGAGCGATCACAAGCCGATCGTGGTCCACCAGGAGCAGCACATCCTGCCCACGGCGACGAAGCACTTCGATTCCCTGTGGATTGCTGACCACTTCTACGGTTTCGACGCCAAGACCGATCCCTTCATGGAGGGGTGGACGACCTTGACGTGGCTGGCCGCCAAGTTTCCCGATGTCCTGCTGTGCCATCACGTCCTCGGCGTCGGGTATCGACCACCGGCGCTCACGGCCAAGATGGCCGCCACGCTCCAGGTGTTGTCGGGCAATCGTTTCATCCTGGGTATCGGAGCCGGTTGGCGAGGACCCGAATACGAGGCCTATGGCTACGAGTTCCCGAAACCGTCGGTGCGCTTCGCTCAGCTCGACGAGATGCTGCAGATCTGCAAGCTGATGTGGACTCAGGACGAACCGGTGTTCCAGGGAAACCACTACTCGATCGACGGGGCCGCGGCACCACCTCGGCCCGAGGTCGTGCCGCCCATCTGCATCGGTGCTTCCGGAGAGCAGATCGGGCTGCCCCTGGTGGGGCGCCATGCCGACATCTGGAATGGCTTCCCGAAGGGCGATGACAACGACTGGCTTCGCAAGGTCGACATCGTGCACCGCTCAGCGGTGGACGCCGGCCGTGATCCGGCTGACATCGAGATCAGCCAAACCATCGAGAAGGCGTTGCCCGAGACCGACGCCGAATCGGCAGAACTCTTCGAGTTCCTGGTCCGCAAGGTCGAGTTGGGGGTGCGGCACTTCGTGATGGACTTCGGTAACCCAACGACCGACGAGCACGTTCTCCGTTTCGTCGAGCAGGTCATGACCCCACTCAAGGAGGCGTGATCAGGCTCGGCTCAGGGCGAAGACGGGGATCAACCGATCCCCGGCCTTCTGCTCGTACTCGCCGAACTGAGGCATGCGTTCGACCTGCGTAGCGTAGAGACGATCGCGTTCGGGTCCGGTCACTTCGGTCACGGCGGCCGCGAACTTCTCGGTTCCCACCTCGACCTCGATGGCAGGATTGGCCCGAAGGTTGTAGGCCCAGTCGGGGTTGACGGGCGCACCGGCCTTGGATGCGAACACGATCCAACGATCGCCTTCCGGGAGACAGACCAACGGAATCTCTCGGAGCTTTCCGGACTTCGCCCCGATCGTGTGCAAGATGATCATCGGCGCGTCGCCGAATTGTTCGACCTTGCCGCCGTTCGCTCGAAACTCTGCCATGACCTGATCGTTCCAGTCGCTCATGGCGTGGACCCTAGCGGTATCGGTGTCGTGAGACCATCAGGTCACGGAGCGAAGACGATGGGGGTCCACACCAAGATGTCGTCACCCGGCCGACCCTCGGCGTCCACCACTGCAGCCCGGATCTCGAAACGCATCAGCCGCCCACCGCCAGCGGCCAATTCATCGACCAGCTTGTGGCGAAATGCGAGGAGGTCGGCCTCGAACGCTGGGCCGACGTGGTCGCATCCATCCCATGCCACCACGCTGGCGATTCCGGGAAGCACACGGCTGAGCGAGGCCTGGGCCAGCCCTTGGACGTGGCCGCCGTAGACCAGTCTCTTGCCATAGATGCTGGCGGTGGCGTCGCGGTGGACGAAGGCCTGGTTGAACGTCATGCGTGCCAGCGATGGGGCGAGATCGACATGATCCCGCATGGCGTCGGCGGCTTCCTCTCCGACCGTCCATGGGGTCCGGGGCAGGGGACCGAGGTCCCAGTCGGGAACGAGTCCGGTCAGTTCGCTCAGAGGAACGGGATCGGAGGGGCCGGGAATCTCGTCGGCGTGGCCGGGCGATCCGTCTCGGCTGGCCACCAGCGCGCACCGCTCGTACTGGACGACCGGGCCGTTGTCACCCACGGTCTCGATGCCCAGCCAGACCTTGCCGCGGTGCGCATCGCCCTTGGGTCGCGAGTCGGCGAGTCCGAGCACGGTCGTGGTCGTACGTAGGGTTTCGCCCACCTCGACGGACCGCAGGATGCGGACCGAGCGGTAGTAGAGGTTGGCTATGGCCCGACGAGTGGCGTTGGTCGTCTGCCCGATCGAATACTGCATGGCGAGGGAGGGATACACCATGCCGGTCGTCGCCGACCCCTGACCACTGATGACGCCATACAGTGCCCGGTCGGCTGATGGCAGATGCTGATCGCCGGTGATCATGCGGTAGGCGACATTGTCGGCTTCGGTCACCGTGACCGGTGGGAGAGAGGGAATCGTCATCCCTTGGGTGAACTCGTTGTAGTACGGGCCGTCGTTGTCCATCAGCGCGAGTGTAGGAGAGGCGGCCAGGTAGTACGAACGGTGCCATGCTGTGGCACTGGCTCAACCGCGAGCTCAGCAAGAGAAGGGGGAATGTCCCGTGGATTCGTCAACCACTCACCGATTCGAGGGCAAGACCGTGATCGTCACCGGCGCGGCCGGCGGGATCGGACAGGCTGCGTGTCGACGGCTGGCCGCCGAAGGGGCCCAGGTCGTCGCCGTGGATCTTTCGTCGGCCGACCTCGTCCCGACGATGGCGGACATCGAGGCGGCTGGGGGCCGCGGTCTGGCCGTGGCCGCCGATGTCGCCGACGAAGCCCAGGTGGAAGCCTACGTGACTGCCACCGTCGCCGAGTTCGGCCAGGTCGATGGCCTGTTCAACAACGCGGGTATCGAAGGGCCGGTGGTGTCGACCGTCGATTACGACGAAGCCGCGTTCGATGCCGTGATGGGGGTCAACGTGAAGGGTGTCTTCTTCGGCATCAAGCATGTGGTGCGGGCCATGCTGGACACCGGGGGTGGAGCGATCGTGAACACCGCCTCGACTGCCGGACTCATCGGGACCCCGGGAATCATCGCCTATGGGGCCAGCAAGCACGCCGTGGTCGGAATGACCAAGACCGCGGCACGAGAGTTCGGTGGCCGTGGCATCCGGACCAACGCCGTCTGTCCGTCCCCGATCGAGACCCGGATGTGGTGGGCCTTGGTCGACGGCTATGGGGGTGATGATCCGGAAGGGTTCAGCAAGGCTCGGCAGGCCGCAAATCCGATGGGTCGCTACGGCAGACCCGAGGAGGTGGCGGCACTGGTTGCCTATCTGTTGTCGGCCGACGCCAGCTATGTGAATGGTTCGATCATTCCCGTCGACGGCGGAAGTATGACGTCATGAGTCGCAACGACTCCTCTGCCGTCAAGCCGATTCGTCAACTGGCGGCAGACCTCGCCGCCGGCGTCAGTAGCGCACGCCAGATCGTCGAGGACGCGCTCGAACGCATCGAGGATCCCGAAGGGGAGGGAGGACGGGCCTTCCTGTCGGTGGCTGCCGATCGAGCCCGGGCCACCGCCGATGGCGTCGACGCCATTCGAAGAGCCGGAGGGGTCGTACCCCCGTTCGCCGGGATTCCCTTTGCCGTCAAGGACCTGTGCGACGTGTCAGGAGAGGTCACGACCGCGGGCTCGATCGTGCTGGCCGGTGACGATCGGGCGCGGGCCAATGCTCCGGCCCTCCAGCGGGTGATCGATGCCGGGTTCATCGTGATCGGGCGTACCAACATGACCGAGTTCGCGTTCTCCGGTCTCGGCCTCAACGCGCACTTCGATGCTCCTTCCAGCCCTTGGGATCGGGCCAATCGGCGGATTCCGGGCGGCTCGTCGTCGGGGACCGGCGTTGCGGTTGCCGATGGGATGGCGGTCGTTGGACTGGGTACCGACACGGGAGGTTCCTGTCGGATTCCCGCTGCGTTCTGTGGAATCGTCGGCTTCAAGCCGACGGCCAGTCGAGTGCCGTTGGCCGGCATCGTGCCCTTGTCGCGTTCGTTGGACTCCGTCGGACCCCTGGCCGGGACCGTCGATTGTTGCGCCATCGTCGATGATCTCTTCGCCGGCGGCACGGGTTGGAGTGAACCCTACGACCGGTCTCCGGCGAGCATCCGGCTCGGTGCGCTCACCTCGGTCGTACTCGACGACCTGGACCCCGAGGTGGCGACGGCCTACGAGGTGGCGCTGGCCCGGCTTCGGGCCGACGGTGTCCACATCCAGGAGGTCGCGTTCGAGGAGCTCGAGCGTCTTGGTGACATCAACGCCAGGGGAGGTCTGGCTGCCGCCGAGTCCTTCCACTGGCACCGTGCACTGTTGGCCGAACGCGGCGATGACTATGACCAGCGGGTCCGGATGCGGATCGAACCCGGATCTGCCATCTCGGCCGCCGACTATCTGGACCTGCTGGACGCTCGACAGTCCATGATCGAGATCGCGGCACATCGTTTGCGTGGGTTCGACGCCTTCGTCGCTCCGACGGTCGCCATCGTGCCTCCAACCATCGACTCCTTCGCCGACGGCGATCTCGACTACTACGGACGCATCAATCGGTTGGCCCTGCGGAACACGGCGATCGGAAACTTCCTCGATTCGTGCAGTATCAGCCTCCCGGTCACGGCGGTTGGTGAGGCTCCGGTGGGCTTGATGCTGATGGGTCCCCCTCGCGGCGACCGCGCTCTGTTCGATGTGGCGCGCACCGTGGAGTCGACGCTGCACCCGCTTCGCTTCTGAATCCGGTTTGACATCGGGACCATCGACCACTACTAATAAGGCTGTCCTAC
>CALACD010000194.1 GCA_937890445.1 uncultured Acidimicrobiia bacterium
CAGTGAGGACCTCGTCTCGAGTGATGCCGAGCCCCTCGGACAGGGCCCGAGATTGCACGATGGGGGGCCATTCGGGGCAGACCGAGAACAACGGGTGGGCGACCACGCCGTCGTCCCGGGTGGTGTCGAGGTAGTGATCCTGGGTGTTGCCCAGGCTGGCGGCGTAGGCCATCGTCCACCGCTCGTCGACGTGGTGGATCATCGGGTCGAGTCGCAAGCCTGCGAGCGTCGTTGGAATCGCCATCATTGCCCATTCTGTGAGAAGTGTTGCCAGTCCTTGAGCGACGACCATTCGCCGCCCCAGAACCAACCGATGTCCTTGAAGGCCTGGACGACCGGATCATCGGGGTACAACATGCCGTCCCGAGGATCGTCGCGCTCGAGATAGCTTTCCGCCAGTTCGGGCAGGATCAGATCCCCGCGTTGGTAGGGGTTGTGGAACGGATTCACATCGATGGCCAACCCGTAGGCGTGCTGGGAGAAGCCGCTACCCCCGGTCACGGCCCGGCACACGTAGCTCGCGGTGTTGTTGCCGTCACCGGTCGGGTCCGCCTCGAGGTCGGCATCGGTGACGATCCGCATCTCCTCGATCGGGAAGTCGGCGTCCCAAGCCCGCCGAAACACGGCGACGATGTCGTCCGCGACGTCGGCCGCCACGATGAGCTCGCCAGTATGGGCCAGTCCGCCGAACCCTCGGAAACTCACGGTCAGGTAACGGAGCTCGTCCGGGTCCACCGGACAGCCCGGCCGCCAGGTCGAACGTTCGAGCGGCTCACCGACCAGTTCGTTCACCGTCGAGATGAACTGCTCGGCCTCGGGGGGCGGGAGTGTGTCGAGGGTGGGAAGCCGACGATCGGCGAGTTCGGCTGGCGTCGACCGAGCCAGCCCGAATCCGGCAGCATCGGTCGCGAGTGTTCGCTGGCCCAGCCACGATGGTCGGGTCAGCGGTGGTGTCGTGGGGGCCGACGTTTCGGCGGTCGTGGTCCGCGACGTCGTCGTGGTGGCGCTCGGTCGGGCTTCGGGAGCGGAGACGGCGGACGAAGCCGCCTCGGGCGAGGTGCAACCGGAGAGCGCGGTGAACCCCACGAAGGCCACGACGGACCACATCAGACGCATCGAACTTCGAGTCACCGGGCAACGGTAGGGGGCCAAGGGGGAGATGGGGCATCAGTTCGGCGGCCTCCCGAGCTGATGCAATCCTCTTTGCCGAAGAACTCAACGCTGCGGCCTGCGTGCCGATAGAAGGACCCAAGCCAACGAGAGCGGACAATGGCATTCCGACGTTCCAACGAAACTGAACATCTCCCGATGGAGCCGGCCGATGAGAGCCACGTCGATGGTCTCACCGGCCTCCCCGATCGTTGGCAGGTCGAGACGTGGATCTCCCAACAACTGGTTCGCAATCGCCGAACTGGTGATCGGTTCGGATCTTTCCTGGTATCGGTGGCGAACCTGGCGGAGATCAACGCTGGCTATGGCAGCGCCGTCGGTGACGAAGTTCTCCAGGCCGTTGCGGAGTCGCTCGATGCCGCCGTCGGCAGCAGAGGAAGTCTGGCCCGCTATCTGGGTTCGGAGTTCGCCGTGTTGTGGCCGGGCCTGTTCGGCATCGAAGAAGCCAACCGGGTCGCCGTCGATCTGGTGTCGTCCCTGCCTCAACAGGTGACGTTCGAACGCTTCATCGTGCCGGTCGAGGTTGCCGTCGCCGGGGTCATGAGCGACCCCGATCTGAATGAACGTCTGCTGTTGGTCGAGGCGGAAGCTGCGTTGGCCGAGGCTCGCATCCAAGGCTTCGATCGCATGGTCATGCGCGACGAGGCCTACGGGATGAGACGCAAACCAGAGGTATTGGCGGTGCGTCTGCAGCGGGCCTTCGACAACGACGAGTTCCAGCTCTACTACCAGCCCATCGTTTCCCTGACGTCGGCTTCGCTGGTCGGCTTCGCTGGTCGGCTTCGAAGCAGTGCTGCGATGGCTTTCGCCTGATGCCGGCCCGACCGGTGCAGAGCTGATCGCCCCTGGTTCGTTCCTCGACGCCTTGCGGGCGTCACCGATCGTGGTGCCCCTCCACGCCTGGATTCTGAGGGAATGCACCCGTCAGGTCTCGACCTGGAGTCGTCGTCTGGCCATTCCCAGCCTGTTCGGCGCCACCAATCTCGACCCGAGTTTCGTGCGCGACGAGCGCTTCGTCTCGGTGGTCATGACCGCCATCAAGGAGATGAACGTCCGTCCCACGCAGATGCTGCTCGACCTGAACGGCGCAACGGCGGGACCGCAGATCAGTTTGCTGTGGCCGCAGTTGGCAAAACTGAAGGCCGAGGGTGTGGGGATCGCGCTCGAAGACTTCGGTCTCGGTTTCGGATCGCCCGACCTGCTCCGACGATGTCGATTCGACGTGATCCGGCTTCCCCGGGTTCTGGTCGGCGGGCTCGGGCTGGCCGAGGAGGACCGCATCATCGTGCAGGGTCTGATTCGGTTGGCGCACGATCTGGGCTGCTACGTGATCGCGGAGGGAGTCGAGACCGAGTCCCAGGCTCATATTCTCCGAGAATGCGGATGTGACCTGGCTCAGGGATTCCTGTTCGGCAAACCGGCTCCCGACAGCGAGGTGAGTCGCGATCTGGAGGACTATGCGAATCTCGCTCGTGTCGCGGTCGCCGAGCCGACGGCGTTGCAGTCCGGTCGACGCATCCACGGACCATGACCGCTCGACTGGCGACGATGACGTGACCGCGAGGGAGCGCCATCGGTCGGGACCATCGCGTCAGGAGCCGAGTGCAGTCCGAACGCTTGCCGCCACACCCTCTGCATCCAGACCGAGCTGAGCCAGGATGGCATCTGGCTTGCCCTGCGGCAGATATTCGGTGGGCACGCCGAGCACCACGATGCGGCTGGCGTCGGCCAGTTCCTGGGCGATGTTGGATCCGATGCCCCCCTCGCGCAGTCCGTCTTCGATGGTGACGACCAACTCGTGGGCGGCTGCATCGATCAGGAGCGCCGGATCGAGCGGCTTGACCACGCGAGGATCCCAGACGGTGGCGTCGATGCCATCGGCCTCGAGGAGCTCTGCGGCCTTGGTCGCCGCGTCGAGCATCTTCCCGACACCGATGAGGCAGACCCGCTGGCCCGATCGGACCTTGCGAGCGTTGAGGCCCGAGCCGACCTGGTCGTCGCCGACCGAGGGCGCAGCCGTCTTCGGCCAGCGAATGGAGACCGGCCCATCGGTGATGGCGTAGGCATCGGTGAGCATCTGCTGGAGCTCTTGGTAGGACGAGGGACAGAAGATCGTCATGCCAGGGATCTTCGACATCAGCACGAGGTCGAGGATGCCGTGGTGGGACGGCCCGTCGTTGCCGGTGATCCCGGCCCGGTCGAGACAGAAGATCACCGGCTGCCGGTGCAGCCCGACGTCGAGATTGGCTTGGTCGAAGGCCCGGGACAAGAAGGTCGAATACAGGGCGATGACCGGCCGCAGGCCTCCCATCGCCATGCCGGTGGCGGCGGTGACCGCATGCTGTTCGGCGATTCCGACGTCGAAGGCCCGATCGGGGAACCGCTCGATGAACGGGAGTAGCCCGGTCGAGTCGGGCATGGCGGCGGTGATGGCGACGATGTCGTCATGCTCGTCGGCCATTTTCACCAGGGTCTCGGTGAAGGCTGCCGTGTAGCTCTCTGGCTTGGGGCCACCCATGTCGTGCATGTTCTTGACGATGTCGTTCTCCGCCGGTGCGTAGCCCCGACCCTTGTGGGTGAAGACATGCAGCACGACGGGACCGTCGAACTCGCCGGCGTTTCGGAGCGCGACCTCGAGTTCGGCGATGTCGTGTCCGTCGAAGGGGCCCATGTAGCGGACGCCGAGTGGCTCGAAGAACGCCTGCGGTTCGAGTGCTTCACGAATCGCTGCCTTGGAGGCCGAGATGCCCAGGTTGGAGAACTTCCCGAAGAATGGGATGCGGGCCGCCGTGCGCTCGAGTCGAGCCTGGCGCTTCATGTAGACCGGATTGGATCGAATCTTGACCAGGCTCTCCGACAGCAGGGAAACGGTCGGGGCATAGCTCCGACCATTGTCGTTCAACACGACGGTGACGTTGCGACCCGAATGCCCCAGATTGTTCAGACCCTCGTAGGCCATGCCGCCCGTCATCGACCCGTCGCCGAGGACGGCGACGATCCTTCGATCGGTGATGCCCTTGGCCTCGAATGCAGTCGCCAACCCGTGGGCGTACCCGAGAACGGTCGAGGCGTGGCTGTTCTCGATCCAGTCATGCTCGGATTCGTCGCGGCTGGGATAGCCGGACAGGCCTCCGGCCTGGCGGAGCCCCGGGAACCCCTGGGTGCGCCCCGTGAGCATCTTGTGGACGTAGGTCTGGTGGCCGGTGTCCCAGAGGATGACGTCGCGGGGCGAGTCGAGGACCCGATGCAAGGCAATGGTCAGTTCGACGGCCCCCAGATTCGACCCGAGGTGGCCGTCACCCAGGCCCCGGACGGTGTCGACCGTGAACTGGCGGATCTCCTCACACAGCTCGCGGAGTTGATCGGGGTCGAGGCGCTTGAGATCTGCGGGGCAGGTTATGGATGGAAGAACAGACACCGGTCTTCACGGTAGCTGAACCGTTGGGGAGAAACAGGGTCCGGGCGATGGAGAAATCGTGCAGACACTGTCGTGGGGACACCGGACCTGGTCAATCGCACTTTGCCAGGAACGTCCCGGTGTCGACGAGGACCCGAACCACTTTGCCGGCGGCGATGAGGCCCCGCTCGTCGTAGGCCGCAGTCGTGAAGAACAGTTTTCGGCCCTTCACCTTCTCCAGCGTTGCTTCGGCCCGCACCTGGCTGCCGACCGCGCCGGGCATCACGTGATCCATCATCACCCGGACGCCAACCGTGGTCGTCCCATCGGCCAGGGAGTCCTGGACCGCTTCGACCGATGCCTGTTCGCACAGTGCCAGGAGACGGGGCGTGGCCAGGACCGCGACCGAACCGGAACCGATCGCGATCGCAGTGTCGGCTTCGGTGACGATGTGGGTGACCAACGCGGTTGCCCCGGCCGCGAGCTCGCTCGGATCGGGTGCGTTCCTGGGCCGATCTGGGGGAGGCGCAGTGGTCATCCGTCCCACGGTACCTCGCCACTGGACGTGATCGAGGGCCGACTTCTGAGTGCGACTATCGTTGGTTGCGTGATCGATGAACCAGTGCTCAATCGTGTCCTCACCGCAGCCCTTGCCGATGGCGCGGAATTCGCCGAGGTGTTTGCCGAGGATGCCGAACGCAACTCGGTGAACCTCGACGACGGTCGGATCGAGAATCTGGCATCGAGCCGTGACCGGGGCGCCGGCATTCGCGTCATCGCACACGGCACGGTCGGGTTCGCCCACACCGCAGACCTGAGTGAGGCGAGCCTCGTCAGGGCAGCTCGAGCGGCGGCCGAGGCCGCTCGTCGTCACGCCGCGCCCGGTTCGGGTCATGCCGTCGAGATCGCGACGCAATCATCGTCGCCCGCTCCGGTCGAGAAGCCTCCGGCCGATGTCGACAAGGCGACCAAGGTTGGAGCGGTGCGGCGCGCCGATCAGGTGGCCCGGGCCTACGACCGAGCCATCACCCAGGTCAGCGCCAACTATGCCGATACCCGTCGGCGCATCCTGGTGGCCAACTCCGATGGTCTGCTCACGACCGACGACCAGACCCGTACCCAGTTCTCGGTCAGCTGCGTGGCGACCGGTGACGCCGGCATGCAGACCGGTCGGGAATCGGTCGGCCACACCATGGGCTACGAACTACTCGACCGCTACTCGGTCGACGAACTCGCCACCAGCGCGGCAGCGCGTGCCGTGTCGAAGCTCGAAGCTCGTCCCGCACCGTCGGGAACCCACACCGTTGTCATCGGACCCGGCTCTGGTGGCGTCTTGTTCCACGAAGCGTGTGGCCACGGACTCGAAGCCGACCTGGTTCGCAAAGGAGCTTCGACCTTTGCGGGGAAACTGGGCCAGAAGGTGGCATCGGAGCTGGTCACCCTGATCGATGACGGGACGATGGCGGGGGAGTGGGGCCAGTTCGCGGTCGACGACGAAGGGCAACCGGCGGCCCGGAACGTCCTGATCGAGAACGGGGTGCTCGTCGATTACCTGTGGGACGGGATCCGGGCTCGGCAGGAGGGCCGCCCGAGCTCGGGCAATGGTCGTCGACAGAGCTACAAGCACCTGCCGATGGTCAGGATGACGAACACGTACCTCGCCGGTGGGCAGACCGATCCGGCCGACATCATCGCCGGAGTGGCCAATGGTGTCTATGTGGCCCGACTCGGAGGTGGTCAGGTCAACACCACGTCGGGGGATTTCGTCTTCGGCATGACCGAGGCATACCTCATCGAGGATGGCAAGATCACGACCCCCTTGCGGGAGGGACAACTGATCGGCAACGGACCGAAGGTGCTGCAGATGATCGACGCCGTCGGCAACGACTTCGAGATGGGTCCGCCCGGAACCTGTGGAAAGGACGGTCAGGGCGTGCCGGTCGGCGACGGCGTTCCCACACTTCGGGTGACCGAGATGACGATCGGTGGCACGGCGGCATGACCCCTGATGAGCTCCTGATGCTCGCCAGTCGTCTGGCCGAGAAGGCCGCTCCCGGCGAGCAGATCGAAGTTGCCTGTTCACACGGAGAGTCGACCAGCATCCGGGTCTATGAAGGCGCCGTCGAATCCTTGACCCAAGCCGAGAACTCGGGGATCGGCGTCCGAGTGATCCGCGATGGCCGCGAAGGTTTCGCCAGTGCCGGAACCCTCGATCCCGATGTGGTCGATCAGATGCTGGCCCAAGCGCGCGACAACGCACGCTTCGCCGAGGTCGACCCCGACGCCGGCATCGCTGAGCCCGATGGGGTGGAAGCCGTCGACATCGATCTGTGGCGTGACGAATTGGCCGACTATTCCATCGAGGACAAGGTCGCAATGGCGGTCGAGATCGAGGCCCGGGTGCTGGCCGCCGACTCCCGCATCGTCGGCGTGCGCACGTCGACCTACGGCGACGGCGCCGGGTCGTTCGCGCTGGCCAGTTCGAACGGGATCCGGGCTGCCAGCCGCTCCACCTCGGCCGGCATCGGTATCCAGGCACTGGCCGACGACGGCAATCAGATGCAGACCGGCTACGCCGGCGACGGCGCCCGCGAACCGGGCGGCCTCGATCTCGACGAGGTGGTCGATCGGGCCGTGCGTCAGGCCCTCGACTTGCTGGGCTCACGCAAACCCACGACCCGCACTGTGAGCCTGGTGCTCGATCCTCGGTTGGCTGCCACCATGATGTCGGTCATCGCCGGCACGCTCAACGGAGGGCGCGTGATCAAGGGACGTACTCCCTTTGCCGGTCGGGTGGGTGAGACGATCGCGTCGCCCCTGTTGACCTTCTCCGACGAACCGATCGATCCCGATTCCCTCGGTGCCGACGCCTACGATGGCGAAGGCCTGGCCTGCCGCTCGGTCCCGCTCGTGACCGACGGCGTCTTGCGGGGCTTCGTGTGGGACTCCTATACCGGGCGTCGTGGCGGTTCGGGTTCCACGGGATCGGCGCAACGAGCCGCACGAGGTCTGCCGTCGCCGGGGGTTCACGCGTTGTCGGTGGCGGCAGGCGAAGGGGGAGGTCTCGACGATCTCATCGCCGGCGTCGAGGATGGCGTGCTGGTGTTCAGCCTGGCCGGATTGCATTCCGGTGTGAACGCGGTTTCGGGTGATCTCTCGCTCGGGGTCGAGGGACGGATGATTCGCAACGGGCAGTTGGCCGAACCGATCGGAGAGGCCACCGTTGGTTCGACCTTGCAGCGACTGCTCCTCGACGTCGAGGCGGTGGGATCCGACCGCATCCATCTGTCCAGTGGGATCTCGACGCCAAGCCTCGTCATCGGGGACGTCATGTTGTCGGGGGCAGCCGCTTGACCCCGAGCGACGATGCGGTGGCTCGTCATCCTCACTTGGCCGAACCGCTTCGTGACGGCTGGGTCCGCGTCGACATGCACAGCCACACCATGTGGTCGGGCGATTGCACCACGACTCCCGACGAGTTGCTCGAGGCAGTCGTGGCATCGGGCATCGACGTCCTGTGCATCACCGACCACAACGCGACTGCGGGCGCCGAGAAGTTGGCCGATCAACTGCCGTGCCGGGTGATCGTGGGCGAGGAACTGCGAGTCGGTTCGGGCGAGATCATCGGGCTGTTCCTCGCCGAGCGGATTCCTGGTGGAACCGGCCTGGTAGCGGCCGCGCAGATGATCCGCGATCAGGGAGGCCTGGTCTACGTGCCGCATCCCTTCGATCCGCTCCGCAATTGTCTGTCTCCCGAGGCCATCGACACCCTCGTGGACGCCGGTCTGATCGATGCCTTCGAAGTTCGCAACGCCAAGACGAGCCTGGAATCGCTCAACGCCAAGGCCGCAGACTTCGCGGCGGCCCACGATCTGGCAGCGGGGGCCGGAAGCGATGCCCACGTTCCCGGCGCCTTCGGAGCCGCCTATGTCGAGATGCCGGATTTCGACGACCCCTCGTCGTTCCTGGCTTCACTCCGTCGAGGTCGGGTGGTCGGGCATCACTATGACAAGGCCCGACCGTGGACGTCTCGAATCGTTCCGTCGGTGCCCGAAGCTGACTGAACCGGGCGTTTGCGCCTGAAAGGACCGACCGGGTGGCGCAGATAGGTCGTCCGAACTAGGGAAAGACGGCTGTTTCGGCCGAAAGAGCAAGGTGTCGTCTGCCATCCAGACCGGGATTCGCCTCCCGGACGCTCAAACGATCGCGCTGATCGACCTCGTGTGGGGTCGGTTGCAGGCGCGACTCGAGCGCGGCCTGAGTCGGGTCGAGCGGTTGACGTCGAGCCTGTTCGATCGTTCGCTGGATGCCACCGAAGTCACCGAAGCCATCGACCTTTGTGAGGCGCTCGCTTCGAAGATGGGAACCCTCGGCCTCGGCGCCAGCGCAGAACTGGTCCGCAAAGCGGCCAACGCGTTCGAGCAGCCTGATCTGGACACCTCGTCGGCCATCGTCCTGGCCAGCCTCATGGACGACGCTCGCTCGGCCCTGGCCAGCACGGTTGCCGAACTGAAGCAATTGAGCACCACCGGTCAGCCGTTGGCGATCGTCGGGGAGGTCAGCGAACTCGTCGACGAGCTGGTCTGGGTGGCAGCGACCCAGGGCTTGCCGGTATCGCATCACGTCGATGGCGTGGAATCGACCAGCCACGAGGCGGCGGCCGTTGTGGTGGTCATCGACGATCCCGATCTTGGTCGGTCGAGACCGTTGCTGCGGGGTATCCGTGAGACCCACCCGTCCCAACCCATCCTCCTCATCGCCCCGGAGCACGCCTTGGTCGACCGGGCGCGAGTGGTCGACACCGTCTCGCTGGTGTTGCATCCTCGGTCCAAACCCCTCGATGTCATCAACGAGGTGCGACGGGAGATCGCCCGGAGCCGTCACCCTCGAACGGTCAGCCTGTTCGGTCGCAACGCCGACACCCTGACCGAGCCGCTGTGGCGTCGTGGACTCGGCGCCCGGACGGAGGACTCGCTGGAATCCTTGATGGAGCGCCTGCGCTCGGGTGAATCCCGGGCCGTGATCCTCATGGCCGACGGCTACGACCTGAAGTCGGTCGAGCTTGTGCGACTCATCCGAACCGATCGCCAGACTCGGGGCACGGTGGTCATCCTGCTCGGACATCGAACCGACGGGGCCCGAGCTCATGCTGCCCTGCGAGAGGGCGCCGACGCCTTCTTCGGGCCGGAGATGGAACTGGATGACCTGGTCGTCACGCTGAAGGCTCGTCTCACACGTCGATCCGAGCTCGAACCGGTGGCCGACGGGTCGGTCCACACGGGCACCGTTGCCTGGACGACCGCCCTCGTGCTGATCGAACGCATGCTCCTCGTGTCGTTCCGCCAGAACGTGCCCGTCGGCATCGGCGTGATCGAGGTTCCGGTCGACGAGAACTTCGCCGGTCTCGACGAAGCGATCGCCCGCGAGTTCCGAGGTGAGGATGTCATCACCCGGCTCGACGATCGTCGACTCGTCGTTGCGCTGCAGGGAGTGAGCCGGCGGGTTCTGATGCGGCGTCTGAACGACATTCACCAGAACTTCTTCCTCCACGAACGAGGGATTCGTTCGATCGGCCTGGAGTTCCCTGTCGACGGTCGCTCGCTGGACGAACTGTTCGAGACCTCCGCCGCTGCCTTGGTGCGGGCCGAGGAGGAATCGGCGCCCCTGGTCATCGGTGCCGATTGGCAACCCTGGCGAGCCGAGGCACCCGACGTGTTGCTCGTCGACCCCGACGCGACCCTGGGATCGGTGCTGTCGGCAACGTTGTCCCGTCGTGGACTCAAGGTGACCCAGGAGCTCGATGCCCTCGATGCTCTCGACCGGCTGACCGGACGGACACCGTCCCCTCTTCCACGGGTCGTGCTGATGGAACTCGATCAGCGAGGCATCGATGGCCTGCAGTTCCTTCGCCAGCTTCGCGAAGCCGGCACAGCGGGCCGCTTTCGCATCATCATCCTGTCGGGCCGCACCCAGGAGTCCGACATGCGCCGCGCCTTCGAACTGGGTGCTGACGACTTCGTGACCAAGCCGTTCAGCACGCCGTTGCTCCTGCATCGGCTCGGTCGGGCGTTGGAGAACTGATGCGCCTCGAACTGTTCCTGATCAGCTGGGGAATCGTGGCCGGCATGGTGGTCTTCTACCTGTCCTGGGGGATCGCCAGCGACATTGCGTCGGTCTATGTCGCCCGTCGGCGAGAGCGGGTACTGGACGTGCTGAGCGTGGTGCTGTTCGAGAGCGACGACGAGGCCGAAGCGGTCCATGGTCAGGTGATGGAGCTTCCTCGTCGGCCGTTGCTGGTCGTGCTCCAGAGCCTTGCCCTGGACCTCGACGGTGGGGCCCAGGCCCGACTCCAACAGCTGGTTCGCACGGCAGGGATCGAGCGCTTCATCCGACGTCGCGCCGGCAGTTCCCGATGGCGGATGCGGGTCCAGGCCGCCCAACTGCACTATCTGGTCACTCACCCCGATTTCGACCGGTCCGCACTTCTGGCCGACAAGCGACCGATCGTTCGAGCCCGAGCAGTCGAGACGCTGACCACCGCTCAGATCTCGGTCCACATCGACGAGGTCATGACCATGCTCAACGACGAGTTCGGTGCCGTGCGGTTGGCCGCCCAGCAGACACTGCTGCGGGCCGGTCCGGTCGCGGTGCCCCGGTTGATCGGTCATCTCGAGGGAAATCCGGCGAACGTGTTGCGGGCCCTCGAAGTTGCCGCCAACCTGCCTGATCCTCGCCTGGTCCAGGTTCTCGACGGACACGCCAGGTCGCGGGACCCGATCGTGCGGGCCATGGCAGCCAAGGCACTTGGCAATGGTTCGGGCTCCACGGCGATCGATACCCTCCACGGACTCCTCGATGATCCCGAGCCCAACGTCCGGGCCATGGCCATCGAATCGCTGGCCCGGCTCGAATCGGTCGCCTCGGTATCCCTCATCGGTCGTGCCCTCGCCGATCGGGCCTTCCATGTTCGACGGGCGGCCGGGTTGGCCCTGGACGAGTTGGGTGCGGCCGGACGTCTGGTGCTGCGGCGACATCTCGACGATCCGGACCGGTTCGGGCGCGACATGGCCCGCCAGGTCCTGGACGCCTCGGCCGCCCAGTCGGGCTTGACCACGATTCCGCCGCTCGAGGACCCGCTGGCCGGTCTGGACGAGGATGACATCTACGGAACGCTGGTCCCGGCCGTCGGGCCGGTTTCCGACATGGCCGGCGGTCGGGCGGAGGCGGCACCGGTGGAGGCCATCAGCCCGTGGGACGAAGCTCGTCGCCGAGCAGAGACGTCCCGCTTCGCCCCGCTCGGGATGAGCTCGAACGAGACACCGGACAGCGAGGGCGTACGCTCATGATGCACACGGGGTTCAATCTGATCGCGGTCATTGCCGGCGTCTGGGTGATCCTGGTGACCCTCCTCCAACTGGTGATGGTGCTGTCGGCGATGGTGGAGTTGCGTCGCATTCGCCAGCGTGATCGACATCAGATCTGGCGTCGAGTCCTCAGTTCACCTCTGGCTCCCAAGGTGTCGATCCTGGTGCCGGCCTACAACGAGGAGATCACGGTCACCGAGACCGTGAATGGGCTTCTGGCCCTGTCGTATCCGAACCTCGAGGTCGTCGTGATCAACGACGGGTCGCCCGACACCACTGCCGAGGTGCTCATCGCCAACTTCGATCTGCGGCCGATCCATCCCATCTACCAGAAGGTGGTGGCCACGGCCGATGTGAAGAGCATCTATCGATCGAGTCGAGAGCCCCGACTGGTACTGGTCGACAAGTTCAACGGGGGCAAGGCGGACTCGTTGAATGCCGGGGTGAACATCGCGTCCGGCTCGCTGGTGTGCGCCATCGATGCCGACACTCTGGTGGCTCCCGACGCGTTGCAACAGTTGGTTGCACCCTTCGTCACCCGTGATGACACCGTGGCGGTCGGCGGCACCGTTCGTCTGACCAACGATTCTCCGGTTCGGGGTGCCCGGGTCACCAATCTGGTGGTGCCCAGGAAGCCCCTTCCCGCCCTGCAGGCAGTGGAATACGTGCGAGCGTTCATCGTGGGTCGACTCGGGTGGAATCCGCTGGGCGGCAACCTGATCATCTCGGGGGCCTTTGGTGTGTTCGACCGAGCCGCCGTCCTCGAGGCCGGGGGCTACGAGAAGTCGTCGATCGGTGAGGATGGCCTTCCGCTCGTACCCCAAGTTCAGCTCTCGGCTGAAGCTCGCTGGGTACGCCATCGTCGAGCAGCTGGTGTACCGGCAACTCACGATCATCTGGCGACTGTGGGGCATCCGCCTCTTCTTGATGGGTCGTACCGAATGGGGCCAGCAGGTACGCAAGGGCTACACCACCTCCTGAGCGGCCTCGACGGCCATGGCCGCGATGCAATCGTCATTCGAAGGATGCAATCGTCAGTCGCAGGACGCAATCGTCAGTCGCAGGACGCAGTCGTCAGTCGAAGAGAGCCTCGGCCAGTCGCCGCCAGTCATCCATCGGGAGCTTCGACGCATCTTCGACCAGGGCCTGGATGCACACATGGTCGGCGCCAGCGTCGAGGTGTTCCTTGATCCGGGCCACGATGGAATCGATGTCGCCCCACAACACGATGGCATCGACCAGACGATCGCTGACCGACGAGATGTCGACGTCGGTGAAGCCGAGTCGCAACAGGTTGTTGGTGTAGTTGGGTAGTTGGAGGTACCGCTCCATGTTGGCTCGAGCCACTCGTCGTGCCCGTTCCGGATCGGTCTCGAGCAGCACCATCTGTTCGGGCGCCAGGTAGGCATCGGGGCCGATGATCTCGCGTGACGTCGCCGTGTGCTCGGGTGTGGTGAAGTAGGGGTGCGCCCCGTCGGCCTTCTCGGCCGACAGTGCCAGCATCTTGGGACCGAGCGCGGCCAGGATGCGAGGTGGGCGCTCGCTCGACCCCATCGCCGTGTAAGGGCTGGCATCCATGGCATCGAGGTAGGCCGACATGTCCGACAGCGGCCGCGAGTAGTCGAGCCCGCGGACACCCTCGACCATGGGGGCGTGGCTGACGCCCAGGCCGAGCAGGAACCTTCCCGGGAACGCCTCGTCGAGAGTCCGTACACCAGCGTTCATGGTCACGGGGTGCCGGGCGTAGGTCTGGGCGATGCCGGTTGCCACGGCCATGGTGTCGCAGGCATCCAGCCAGAGGGCGGCGGTGACCAGCGGATCGCGGCCGGTCGACTCGGGCCGCCACAGCGCACCCCAACCCATTGCATCGAGTTCGGCAACCGTTTCCCGACCGACCGATGTGGGCTGAAGGTCGAGAAGCGCGGTCCAGACACCGAAGGTTCCGATGTCAATGGTGTGAGTGGTCATGGGCGGAATCTAGTCATCGATCGATCCGGTCGACGATTCGGCCCGGACGTGACCGTGGAAGGGGGTCCCGACGATCTCGACGGTCCCCACGGCCAGTTGGGCGATCAACGGACCGACCCGGTCGACGTCGACGGCGACCGTCACCGCATCGTCGTTCAGATGAACCACGCGACCTCGGCCCAGCGGAGCGACCGACACCATGAAGCGGTTCGATGGGTCGCTGTCGACGCCCGCTCCGGCCCCGACCAGTTCGACGACGTCGCCGACCTGGAGTGGCGGCGGAGCCAGCGGCATCGGGAACGAAACCGACCGTTCCGCAGCCCCGAGGCCGAGTCGGTGTTGTCCGATGCGGCGCTCGTTGATCGCCTCACCAGCCGCGATGTCGGCGGTGGTCACCCGGCCGACGGCGGTCTCGACGTTTGCCAGCGCACCGGCCGGCACCAGGCCGACAGGCCAGGCGACGAGCTCGATCTGGTCCTGGCTCAGGGTGGACCCGGCTGCGATGTCGGTGGTTGCGACGGCGACGTCCTGGACCGTACCCAAGGCAGCGACGACGTCGCGGCTGCGATCGACGAGCCCGGCGACCAGCCAGCCGACGGTGACGGCGACGGCGAGCGCCGAGACCCGGCGACGATCGAGGCGGCCCCGACACCGAGCCCTCCAGCGAGCGCCGGTGATGCTCAGGGACCTCGAGGGGGTGGGACGTTGCACAGCCATGACTTCTCCGGCGTTCTGACGAGTTCGGGAACGGGGGGAAGTCGAATGGAAGGTCGGCGGACAGGTGCGGTGGTGCAGGCGGTGGTGCAGGCGGCGGCCCCAGCCCCAGGTCGGCCCGAGGCGGGGGCTAGGCCTTGGCGGCTTGCTTGCTGTCCGGTGTCTTCGTCTTCGGCTCGGACTTCTTCTCCGAAGTGGTCGAGGTCGAACTGTCGCTCGATGAGCTGGTGGAGGGCGTGCTGCCGGACGACGAGTCGGTGGAATCCGAGGTCTTGGTCGGCGCTTTGGCCTTCTTCCCACGTGCGTCGTTCTTGTAGAAGCCGTCGCCCTTGAAGGCGATGCCCGGTGCGTGGAATACCTTCTTGACGGTGTGCTTGTGGTCGTCGCCGGCGATCGTGGTCAGGGTCTTGGCCTTGATCGACTGCTCGACCTCGAAACGCTCGTCGCAGATCGTGCATTTGTATTCGTAGGTCGGCATGATCTCTTTCGAGGTTGTCGGAAGAACGTGTGCGGATCCGACGATATCGGCCGTCGGCGTCTCAACCTTCACTACAATCGCCGCCGTGAGCCAACTCCCCGCCAGCACCGTCCGCAAGGCCGTCATCCCCGCCGCGGGACTCGGAACGCGTTTCCTGCCCTACACGAAGGCGGTTCCCAAGGAGATGCTGCCGATCATCGATCGGCCCGTGATCCAGTACGTGGTCGAGGAAGCGATCAGTGCGGGTATGGATGACATTCTCATCATCACCTCTCGCCACAAGAAGGTCATGGAGGACCATTTCGACCGGTTCCCCGAGTTGGAGGACGCACTTCGGGACAAGGGAAAGGGCGACGAGGCCGACGAGATTCGCCGCTTGAGCGAAATGGCAGACATCCATTTCATCCGTCAGGGCGAGGCCCTCGGGTTGGGTCATGCCATCGGCAGGGCCAAGGCGCACGTCGGCAACGAACCCTTCGCCGTGTTGCTGGGCGATGATCTGTTCACTGAATCTGCCGGAGTGCTCAAAGGCATGCTCGGCTGCTACGAGCGCTTCGGTGTCTCTGCCGTCGGTCTCATGGAGACCGAGGACATCTCGAGCTATGGGGCCGCCGCCTTCGAGCCGACCGACGACGACACGATGGTGAAGATCACGGGACTGGTGGAAAAACCCCCAGCCCACGAAGCACCGTCCAATCTTGCGATCATGGGTCGTTACCTGTTCAAGCCGACCATCTTCGCCGAGATCGAGCGGACCGAGCCCGGAGTCGGTGGCGAGATCCAGATCACCGACGTAATGATCCGGTTGCTGGCGACCGAGGGCATCTATGGCTTCACCTTCACCCACGGCCGCTACGACACCGGCAAGAAGTCCGATTATCTGCGAGCGGTGGTCGAGATGGCGCTCGCCCGCGACGATCTCGGCCCTGCCATGCGTGAGATCATCGCC